>NZ_JAIQXU010000002.1 GCF_020166395.1 Deinococcus betulae
CGACATTCAGACCGAGCCGTGTTGGACGGTATGCTCTGGATTCTCCGTACCCGTGCCCAGTGGGCTGTTCGGGGGCATAGGACATGGGCCTGGTCGTGCTCAGAGTGACAAGTCTACTCAGGCTCGGAGAGCTGCCGTTCTTTACAGCGTCACACCTCTTTTGATTCGTCGTCTAGAAATACGAGTGAGGCACGGTTTTCAGGATGAGCTTGCAGATGCACGCCGATGAATGCCTCCCAGTTCTCAAAGATGGTGATACTGCCGAAGGCTGAGCGCCAGCACACCACGACTTGCCCTGTGTGAAAGATCACGCCATCCAAGACGTGGCCCGTCCCGCTGACGCCCGTCGCATCCGCTTGACGGATCAGGGCAAACCTCTGCGGAGCATTCATTTGGACCGCCGCCCGCCGTTCAGTCGTAGGGCCGGATAGTACTTGGTGCCGTTGAGTTCATAGACGACCAGTTCAGCATCAGCCTTCTCAATGAGATTCCGTCCTGCCTCAATTGCGAGTGGTGCCGGCGACGCTTGAAACAGATGGATTCGTTCGACGTTCGGGAATTGCTCGCCCATCAACTTCAGAATGTAGCGGTATTCCGTTGCGAACAATTCGAGCTGGCTCCGATACTTCAGGAAGTCAGTTCCTGTTGACCGGGCTTGAATCTCAAAGCGAGCGTGTGGGATACCAAGGCTCCTTGTTACCAAGTCGGAGTTGACTTGCCGCGACACGGAAACCACCAGGGCCACATCGGTCAGGGTGACATCTACCTCCTCAGGCTTAAACAGGTTGAACTCGTCGGCGATACCAGGCTCTCCGTCATCCCAACACCAGGGGTTATTTGGCTTTTTTCGGTGCTTTTGAAATAGGTCAGCCGGTAAGCGGCTCCCTAACTTGAAGCCCAGGAGGGTCAGCAGGGGGATAGGTGCCAGGGCGAACACAGAAACATGCGCCGAGCTTTGCCGAACCTTTCTGGTGATGTCCTTGACGCCTTCATTGATGCTGGCACTGGCCTCTTGCCAATAGGCATCCCAGTCTTCTCCCAACGTCAGGTGATTGAGATCGACTGTCACGCCATCGTCACTGCCGGGCCACCGCGGCTGAATGGCCTTGCGGATCTCGTTGAGGTCAATGTGGCTCTCCTTCCCAGCGATACGCCCTTGGACGACCATCAGAGCCGTCTTCTGATCATCAAGAGCGGCAGTCGCATCACGGACGCGCTTCTCATGCGCCTGCTTGTATTCCTGCAGGACCGCTTCGGTGTATTGGTCGACATAGTCGTGGTTATCAATCAAGCTGCCATGCGCCTTGCAGGTGAGCATAAGGTTTGCAGGATCCTTGATCAGAAGAGGCGACCGGACGGCGTCACCGCGAGGGCCGTTTGCGGCGGCCGCGACAATGTGCGCAATGGTGGCCCCGTTGTGTCGTTGACCCGTCAGATCGTCATTGAACAAGGACTTATTGCAGCCGCCGAATTGGCAGCGGCCTGCTGCCCGACCCCACACCTCGTTCTGCACCTTTGGTGGTAATGGAGTACGCCTCCCCGTTTTCTTCTGTTCCAGAACTTCCGTGACGGCGGGCGTGACGGGTTGATCAACTGCTTGTTTCTTCTTGGGTGCCATGCTGGCCTCCTGTGGGCATCTCAACCAACAAAGGGAACGTTGTCTGACCCTTCTGCCCGAACCACACACGCGTGCGTCGGGTGCCGATGATGATGAACACCAGCCCCGGCCCGCGAAAGTCGGTCTCCCGAAGCGCCGCCTTCCAGCTACGCCGGTCCAACTTGGACGGGGTCGGTACAGCCTCCGGGTGCGTGTGCCACTCTCCGACGTACGTGCGCGTGTGGCCACTCAGGCTCCACTGCATACTCAGGAGCACCTGATGCGCCGCTTGATCCCGGTGGTAACGGTAGCGGCTGCGCTGGTCTTCCTGTTGTGGCGTAGTGTGCCGGTCGAGGATGATGCCTGGCGTTGCCTCAGGGTGGTGGCCGATCAGCATGCCGCCGGCCTCTGTGGCGTCCGGCTGATGCTGCACGAAGGCCCACAGCGTGTTCAGGACGGCCACTGTGACCGTGAGGGTGCCGCCCGTCGGTAAGGGCAATTCCAGATTCATGCGTCTCCACAGATCGGGCAGGTGACCTGAGCGAATCCCTCGCCGGCATTCAGGTGCCGCCGCTTCCTTGCTGCCCGTGCGCTGAGTGTTACATGGGCCGCGCTGAGAGCGACGCGGTCGCCCTTCCAAGAGCGCAGTAAAGACAGCTTCTCCGGTCCGGTGAGGATGGCCACCGCCTGACGCGCAGTAAACTCAGCCGTCCGGATGGCGTCCAGATCCGTAAAGGGTGTAAAGGCCGTGCCGCAGCCCAGTGCATCCTGACCGACATCCTGTCCCGGCGCGATGAACGATCCGGCATTCCACATAGGCGCGGCCGGGTCGCTGTACAAGCATCGGGGGCAGCTAGGTTGATCGGCGTACACCGTCGCGGTATGCCCCCCGAGACCCAGCGCGTCCAGCCAGGAGAGCAGCACAGGGGGATGCGGCCCGGCCCTCAGGAGGTCGGCGAGGCTGAGGTGATGGGTGGCACTCCCGGTCGCGTCGACAATCAGGTCGAAGTCGCCGAAGTGGAAGTCACGCCCGACGACCTGCGTTGTCCGCCCCTGCACGGGCGTCACCTGCAAATATGGGTAGCGCTCCCGCAGGGCCAGCGCCATCGCCTCCACCTTCGCCTTCCCCACGAAGCGCCGTCCCAACGCGTGCCGGAACGTGTTGTCCAGGGTGAAGGTGTCCAGGTCAACCAGGGTCAGCGCGCCGATTCCAGCGGCCGCCAGCATGAACGCGAGGTGCCCGCCCAGCGCGCCGCTCCCGAGCAGCAGTACGCGTCGGTTGCTGAGCTGGTCATTGCTCCCACCCCGCTGCATCACATATGCCCGGTCAAGGCGCCGCACGGACTGCATGGTCAGGCGGGCGTGGGTCAGCGTCGAGGCAGGCAGGAGGGCGTGCCCAGCACGCATGCCGCTCAGGCGCACGGCCACGGCAGCGTACCGTCCAGGCCCAGTGCCTGTCGGTCGGGGAATACCCAGGATGATCAGATCCTGTGGAGACTGCCGCTCCACCAGTAGCGAGTCCAGTGCAATCAGGGTGTCTGGTTGGAGGTGCTGCCTCACCACATCCCGCAGCCCGGCCGCTGTCCAGGGATGCCCGGGCGCAGGGGGCAGCAGGGACGGACCAGCCTGGAGGGGGATGTAGAGCGCTGTGGCCGTAGGCGGTACCAACCGATCCGGGGTGAGTTGATCGAACTGCCGGGCTGCGGCAGGGTCATCGGCGACCGCAATGATGTCTAACTGGCTAGCGGGAGCTGGCGCTTTTGACGCCCGCTTTGTGAGTTGCTGCGCGGTGCGGCGATCAGCCTTCCGCCAGGCGTGCACGGTTCTCAGGCAGCCGTCGGGCGTGAAGTACATTTGAAGGAAAGGCACCTGCTGCCTGGCTGGGAGAGCGTGAATCCAATGACTGGCGAACTCGTCTAGGATGCCGCTGTTGTCAGGGACTGTCCGCGCCTCACTGAGAGTGGCAGTGGCGAGGCTAAGGCAAGCAGTTAGGAGGTCCACGGGGCGTTGGGGGTCGAACAGGACATCGCGTGACGCGGTGAAGCACACGTTCCCATCGCTTTCTAGGTGCCCGGTGACCTGGCCATCGAGATCGTCTTCAGTGGCTGCCACCTGCACAAATGGTAGATCGTGCGGGAAGGCCGAAGTGACACCCACCCGCATATGTACTCCCCAGCCCAGAATGGTCAGTTGCCCTTCGGTGTAAGCGACGATGTCGTGGTTCGTCGCCCAGGTCAGGTGGCGGGTAGCGCGTTTGACCTGGGCACCCTGTAAGGCGCCGCTGGCGGCAAACTCGTTGAGGGTGGCCAGTGTCTCAGCAGTGGGTGGAGGTACGGTCACCCGAAGGTGTGGGAGGGCACCATCACTGGTGGGTGCTTCTTGGACCCTTCGGTGGTGCCGTCCCCATCATCCGCCTCGGGAAAATCGGGTCCGAACTGACGGCGCATAGCGGCGCATGCGTCCTTCTTGGACGTGACGGAGCCGGCGGTTTCCAGATCAGTCAGAAGGGCCTTGAGAAAATCTTCGAGCTTGCCCATGTTGCCGTTGTTAATGCGCTCGAAGACATCCTTGTAGGGCGTGAATGGGAGCGTCACTACGAGGCGGCGGCCGGACGCCTGGTCTTTCGAACTCCACACACCACCTCTGAAATTGGCGAGCAACTGACGGACAAACTGTTCCGTAGCGAGTCGGTCATCTGCCGTCTGATTGAAAGTGTCGATCTGCGGGCGGAACCAAGTCAGGCCAGCCACTGTGAGGCCGACGCCTACAGGTGCGGCATGGCTGGTAGCGCTCTTATACTTGCGATCCCGCCAGCGTTTGAGTGCGCGCAATACGCGCCGAAATTGCCGACGCTGCTCTTTGTCAGGGAAGGTTTGCTTGATGCGTTGAGCAAGTTCACTGGGGTGGTTATCTTGCCACTCCTGCACCGCCCCATGTTCTTTGCCCCAGGACAGCGGCAGTTCACCGCTGGTCTTTTTGTCAGGATGAGCGTAGATGGCGAGATCAACGTGGTATCCAGCTTGGTACTTGACGGTTACGCAGGGCGATTTGATGCGGATGTCCTTTGTATGGCCATCTAATGCATCGCGCACCCACCGCTTCAGTTTGACTGGGTCATCAGTGTGGTCACTGGGATTTTCAGCGAAGACGATACCGACATCGATGTCGTAGTCATTGCTGCTGCCTTCAGGTTTGATGCCGGTCTTTAGGCTGTAGCTGCCCTGGTTAAAGTGTGTAAATGTGGGCACGGCCTCCCCACGCGCTTTGAAATCGCGTTCAAGGCCGGTGCGCAGGGCGTTGACGATGGCCGTCCGCTTCTGGCGGAGTGTCTCTTCCTCACCACTGAGTTTGATGGTGTTGATGAATGTTTCGAATTGTCGCTGAATGTCGGCCATGGTGGTCTCCTTCCTAGGACTGAGTTGAGGGTGGGTTCTGGGGTAAGGACATGGGGGCCGTAAAAGCGGGGCAGTCATGCGGTTATGAGGAATCTCACATTAGCTTAGCAACATAATCTGTCAGAAGCGTAATTCCTGTCTAAAATTCATGCTCTAGCAGAGATGGATTTAGGTGTTCAAGTCTCATCAGCGAGGTGCTAGCACGCGCGAAACAGAGCAGGAGCCTTTCATCTGAATGCCTCAAGAATTGACATACCCAAACATTTCCAGCTGAATCTCAATGCCTTTTAGGTCCTGCCGGCACTGTGTAGAGTAGACACAGCACCTTGAGTCTCGAATGAATCAGCAGAGGACTCGCTTTTCCTTGATCTGATCACTGTTGATTGATGGTGACAGCGCCATATTGAAATATTAAACGTGATTTTCCCTGTGTGGCGGGATAAGGCGTGCTACCACTACGTCACCCTCGACAATGTCGACTGAAATTCCACGTTCAACTTGTTCTAGCCAAAGACTCAACTCTTGCTGTAATTGAGGGGCGCTGACCTGAGATGCGGACAGGGCAGACAGAGCAGGTAACAGCCCCTCCTCCGCTAGCTTTTTGATTCTGGATGTAAGGGCGCCATGCTGTCGCTGCAAAAGGTGGGCTAGGGCGTCACTAGTCCACCCATGTCTGCTCAACGCCACCAGATCCTCCTCGGCGGGCGACCAAGGACAGTAAGCGCGGCGGTGCGTTCGGCGCATGCCTCGGATTCGTTCATCTTTGTGTCGTTCAACTGGAAGGGCCAAGATCTGGTGCAGTTCTTCACGCCACATTGGAGGAAGGTCAGGCATACAGGTCCTCATCGTCCATGCGCCGCCGCGGCACGTGAGGCACAAAGCGCAACGTATCCCCAGACATCAGAACGGCTTGGACCTCCTGCTCAAACGGCGTGCCGGCCATGCCCGCGCCCGAGAGGTGTAGCCATCCTCGACTGCGGCTCATCGCGGTGAACAGTTGATTCCGTACCGCGAGGTCTTGTTCGTCGAGCCCCACCTGATCTAGCCCCAGCACGTACACCGCATCCGCCTCGTTGCCCTTCGCGCGGTGTACCGTGGTCACCGTGACGGCCCCGTCATGCCAGAAGCGATTGGGCTCCTTATTGTCGCCCTGCTGGTTCACGCCACTCGCGGCCGGCACGTAATACGGGATGTCTGCCCGACGGAGTGCCCCTGCGGCGGCGCCCTGTACATCCACAGCCCAGCGGCCCACAGTGATCACGAGGATCTGACGCGAGTGGATCAGCCCTTCGTGCAGGTCCCGCTGAATGTGGCGCACCAGCGCCGCCACTTCCGCCTCGCGGTCCAGATGGCTTTCGAAGGTCACCAGGGGCTCCCCCGTCAGCATATGCAGAGGATGCGGACTGTTCGCCGCCGGGCGGTGCAGGGTCACGGGTTCTTTGCTGTTAAACCGACCCTGCACCTCGTACCCCAGGCGGTCCCAGTCCTCCTTGCGCGTCGGGCCAGACAGCATGCCGCCCGCGCGCAGCAGGCCCATCCCCAGCGCGTGCGCCGCCACTAGGATCGGCCCCGGTGTGCGGTACGACACGCGCATCACTTCGGACTTCCCGATGCCGCCCTTGTACGCCGCACCCGACCCGAATACGTCCTGCCAGGAATCCCCAAACAGCGTCCTCGTGTTTGGAATCATTAAGCTGTCTAGGCTCTGCGCCTCGTCGTACGCCCAGATCAGGCGCTTCAAGGCGGGTGCCGGAGACGCCAGCTCGAAGAGCGTGGGTTCCGCCGCGACAGGCCGCAGAGCGCGATGTGCCAGCCAGTAGAAGGCCTGCCGCTCGGCATAGCGCAGTTCCGGCGCTTCCGTCACGAGGTCCTGGCCCTCATCAATTAGGATGGCGTCGAAGAACTCTAGATTCGCCTGCCCCTCCTCAGTTTTATGCAGCAGGTCGTGCGCGCAGTAGATGAGGTTCTTGGCCGCCTGGTACCCATACGGCGTCTCCGTGACCGTGAGGGGCCGAATACCCGCATGATCGGCCAGCACCCGGTAGAAGCCGGGTTGATCCCGGGAGCCCCAAGCATGCAGAATGCGCAGCTTGTGCTTGGCGTCCGCAAGCCGAGTGTCCCCGCCTGAATGCAGCCGCAGCCAGTGATCGACCTGCCCGGTAATCTGGTCATAAAGTGATCGGCTGAAAAACACGAGCGCGATATCCCAGTCAGGATGCTTGAGGTGCATGTTCGCGGCCTTCTGCGCCAGGAGGACGGTCTTGCCACTCCCCGCCAGGCCACGGATGCGCTGCGGACCTGGAGGCACGGTCTTGGCAATTCGTTCCTGCTGCAAGTCTAGGGGCCGCTCGGCCGCGCGCACTGCCTGCACGAGCGCTGAGCGGCTCTGGGGTGCGGCCACGACCGGCTCTTCCTTTGGCTTCGGGATATTGCCACTCGTACTGAACGCGCGCTGCAGGGCCAGCCACTGCGCGTCGTTGAGCGGCTGGCCCTGCGCGACGAGGGGTGTGCGGTCCAGGGCTTTCATCAGGCGGGCGGGCGTGAGCTGATCGCCGTGTAGCAGGGGCGTGTCGCCGATCAGGGTGTTGAACGGCGCGTCGTCCCATTCGTCGCGGGTGATCAGCGGCGTAGCGACAATCACCCGTCCCGGCACACGATCGAGGCCCGGACGGCCGCGCAGCGTGCGCATGATCACTTGCAGCTGGGCTTTGACCTGCTCGTAGGGATTGATCTCGGTCTTGCCAAAGTAAGGCCGCTGGAGGCGCCAGCGGTAGCCGCTAACCCCCGCGAGGTCAGCCAGCGGGAGGCTTTTGACCTCAATAACGATCACGCCCAATTCCGGATCAATCATCAAGATGTCCGGCTCACGGACGGTGGTGTCGCTGACCAGCGGGTAGCGCCACCAGCCGAAGGCCTCGCGGTCTTGGAAGGCGACTTTGACGGCCTCGAAGACCCGTTGTTCGCCCTGTTCGCCGGCGAACTTGAAGGCTTCCGTCTGGAGAAATTCAGCCATTGTGTAACGTGAAAGAGGCGAGTGCCCAGAGGCATCCTCTGGGCAAAGGAGAGTGTCTACCAGATGAGACTTCGTACATGCAGAATCTATATACCCCATTAACTAGAACATTCGTATATTCTTTCAGAAATGCTTTTCGGTAGCCACGCTCTTAGAGATCTCCGTCGTATGTCTAAAGCAGAAGTGATAATGGATACATTGTAAATTGCTTTATCTGCTCAAGTAATTCCTAATTACGCTGAGCATTCTGGCAAACTCAAGAGGTTGTCAGGTTGTTCTCCATCATTTTTCGTCTTCAAATACTTGACGTTATTCCTGGTGGCAATAATCACATCAACTTCGTGACCCCCAGCGTACACATGAAAGGTGTAGGCGCCATTCTCGATCCCGGCAATAGCAGCTTGACTTGAAAGCTGCCATGGACCACCCCCTACCGCACCTGTAGACCCTTCAATGGCTTGAATGCGCTCATGGGCATTCCTACGATTCGTTTTTTGAATTCAGGTAACGCGCCGTCGACCTGGTGCCATGCAGACTCCTGTTTGAGTTTCTTACCGTTAGATTGTCACTTCAGCTAGAACCTGATTGACGCACTGATTAGGTCTTGAGTGGTTGTCAGCGGTACTCCAGTCGCCACTCGCTGCGGAGACACCGTGAAGTTTGGCCACCTGCATGCAGCGCCAGTTGTGCGAGTGTCCTGAGCCAAGCTGGACTGAGCCACGGCTGCTCTCGCCTCCCGACTGATACGCGAGCATATTCAATACACCGTTCTTGTACCCAATGGTATGTGGGCAGAGGACACGATGATGACCGCCATATGTGGCCTCAATAGGCGTCTTTGTCCTGATAGCTTGAATGATGAGGTCAACGATGTGTTGCGATGTCATGCCATCCTTTCTGCAACAGGAATAGAGAATCATTTGAAAAGATATTTACTTAGGTCAGTTTAGGTAATGAGATACTTTTCAAGCCTGAACTTTTGGTATTGAATGACAAGAAAAGTTGTAGAGAGGTAACCGCTGATGTCTGACCGTTCGCGAGAGTGAGAACCGCGTTCTCAGCTTGTCCTACTTTCCAGTGCTCGGGGCTACAGGTGGAGCGGCATTCGGGCCGATGTACCCGATGGGGTCCGCGTGGGCGACCGTAGAAAGAGTGACCAAGACGGTGAGAACACCGGCCAGGAAAGGCTTGAGCTTCATTTGTGCCTCCGTTGTGGGAGGCAAGGTAGAAAGCCTGCGTATTCCTCTAATACCGGTCAAAACGGCGTCTGTATTGGGTACACTGGACGCTAATCTCTGGAGGACCCGTGAACAGCATCCTCAACGCCTTTCTCAGCGGTAACTACGCCCAGGGCCTAGCGCAATTCAACGCCCTTCACCAGCCCACGGCGGCGGACCAACGGTGGGCCGGCTCGTGCGCCCTGAATCTCGACCAGAATCCCCTGGCCAAGGACCTGTTCCTCCAAGCGCGGGACGCCTACCCTGGCGCTGGAGTTGGCCTGGCCACGGTCTACCGGATGACCCACGAGTATCCGCTGGCCTGGGCGGCGCTGGAGCGAGTAGACCCGGCTAACTTGGATGCGCTCAATCTCGCCTTGTATTGGCGCGAGATCGGTGCGCTGCGCTACGTCGAAGGGCAGCTGTCCGCCGCGACGCACGCGCTGGAACACGCCTGGGCAGCCGTGCTGGCTTCACCGGAAGGGGGTGCGCTCAAGGGCACAGTGGCGCAGACGCTCGCGTTCATGTACAGCGTTCGGGGTCTGGACCAGCAGGCTGAAGTGTTTCTGGCCCACGCGCTGGCCGCGTCCTCTCCAGCCCGCCGCGTGTACGTCCTCGCCGCCCGGGCCTTAAGGCGAATCTATCTGGGGCGGGTTAGAGAGGCCAAGGCCGACTTGGACGAGGCTGAACCGCTCGCTCTTGGGGGCCTTACCCACAGCAGGGGCCATTGTGCGCTATACCGCCGGCCTCCTGGCCTGGTCAACAGGTGCTCTGCAAGAGGCTGTGGACGTCCAGGTGCAGGCGCTTCAATGGGCACAGGCCTCTGGAGACCGTGAGCTTGAGGCGTACGTCCACCTGGCATTGGTCACCGTGCACACGGCGAAAGGTGAGCTGCAGACAGCTCGACAACACTTGGCCGGCCTGCGGCTGTTGGGCGTCAACCCGCATGTTGAGCATCTCCGCGACCTGCGAACGGCGGCTCTGGCCATTCAAGCGGGTCAGGGGACGTCGGACGTAGCGGCTGAGCTGGCCACGCTCGGGACCACGTTTGAGGTGGGTGGGCGAATGCGCGAAGCCGCGTGGACCTGGCTGCAGGCGGCGGAGGCGTCGCTCGCGTTGGCGCAACCTCAGGCTGCAGAGCAGGCGCTGAGCCGCGCGGTGGACGCGCGGCATGCGATGCACAGTGGCGCGTCGCTCGTGCCGGAGCTGCGCTCGTTGCCGAGGCTCCTGGCACTGCTTGAGGACTTACCAGTGGACCATTACGCTACCGCCTTGCAGGCTGATCTTCGCCAGGCTCAGGTGCGACCGATGCGAGTTCATCTTCAGACCCTCGGGACGTCCGTCATTCTGGTGGATGGGCAGCCGGTCGCGCTGGACTACACGCGAGGGATGGAGATTCTGACGTTTCTGCTGCGGCGTCCCCGGGCGTCGGCGGAGGACGTGATCACAGCGCTGTTCGATCAGGATCCAAAGCGGTCGCGCAACTATTTCCATCAGGTGCGGTACGACCTGGCAGAGAAAATTCAAGGTCTGACTATCTCTGCTTCCCCGAAGCGCACGTATGAGGTGAAGGGGGATGGGGTGCAGCTGACATGGGATGTTCAGATGATGGCGGTAGCCTTGGCGGAGCGGACAGAGGTGGGGGTGCACCGAGCCCTTGATCTGTATGCGGGGCCGTTCCTTCCGAGAGCAGAGGGGGAATGGGTCCAGGGAGAACGCGAAGATATGGCGTGGAAGCTGATTCAAGTGGGACTGGAGTTGATGGAGGATTGGTCGAGGACGCAGCAGTACGAGAAGTGCGTGACGCTGGCGGGCCGGCTGCTGGAAGTGGACCCGTTCGATGAGTCAGTGAACGCGTTCATGATTCGTGCGGTTCACGAGTTGGGGGAACATCCGGCTCGGCAAGCGGCGGTGGCGCGATTGAGGCGGCGGTTTGAGGCGGAGATGGGGGAGTTGCCGCCGGCGCTCCTCGCGCTGCAGCGGGAGCCGACGAGTTTGAACTGAGACACGAAACCCGCTCCAGCGGTGGTGCCGGAGCGGGTGAAGGGTGCACACCGGGGGCGAGAGGCTTATTTCAGGGCGTTGAGAAGTGCCGCGAGGCCAGTGAGGAAGGTGCCGAGAGCCGCAATGAGCACGGCCACTTCACCCCACTTCTCTGGCTTTTGCGGGCGCTTCGGTGTATCCTTACGATGTTTAGCCATAAGGAAGCACCTCCTTTTCACGCACCCGAGTTGCAATCGGGTGCGTGTTCGCATATCCCGTATTGCGCCTCTGTCCCCCGTTGTCATGCACCCCGTCCCATCGCTGGGACCTGTCTATTCTAGCGGATGTTCCAGGCAAGATGCGACCGAAGGCGTCTGGATTCAGCGCGGCCTGGACGGAACTTTTTTCAGTGAGTTCCCTTCTAGATACGGTGCCAAGAGTACTTTCAAACTGGCGACGGACTGGGTATCCGTGGTTTTGAGGCGCAGGAGCGGCAAGCCACCGCTGCGGAAAATCACGTCTTTGACCTGATCGCGGTACTGCTGGGCGGCCGCCTCATGGCTGGCCCCGTCCAGTTCAATGGCCACGACGGGCCGGAAGTCTTGCCGGGCGTCCACAATTACGAAATCCACGTGCTTGTCACGCAGGCGCCCCAGCGTTGCTTGATAGGCCGTACCCTTTTCTTTGATCAAGAACAAATCGTTCAGCCGCACATTGGGGAAGACTTGATACGAGCTGCCAGCCAGCGCTTGGATCAACAGGTCGTAGAGGGCCCGCTCGCTGCGGGCGAAGAAATACCGTTTGGCCTGAACGGGGAGGGTGGTGGGGACGATGCGGCCCCGGCCTGTGGGCTGGTTGAGCGTCGAGAGCCAACCTACCACCACAGCCACGATCAGGACGGCAGAAATCAAAAGCACGATGGACACCTGGCCAGGGTAGCGCGGTCCTGGTTCAGGCCAGTCACTGGCTGTGGTTGCTCACCTCTTGGGCCAGGGCGACGACCTTGTTGTAATGGTCTTCAACGCGGTAACCCAGATGGGCGGCACTCCGGGCGTGGTCACGCTGGGTGCTTCAATCAGCTCCAGTGGAATGAACTTCAGGTTCGCCGTAGTGCAGGTCTGAAGCACCCGCAGCCGCAGGGCATCGAGCGTGCTATAGGGGAACATCCGTTTGCTCTAGGTGTTGGCCAGCGTGTCGGGATAGAGATGGTGCAGCAGCGCAGCCGCTCTAGGACAGTGGCGGCCTGGCCAGTGAGTGGCGTGACCACGTCGTCGCGCAGGAGGGTCCGCTTATGGGAGTTAAAGGCGCGCTATTCCAGGCGCAGCAGAGAGGCGATCTCTAGCAAAGCGCAGAGGTCTAATAATCAATAGATTCGGGAATCTTTTTTAGAGTAACACCACCACCTCTACCCCCTTCCTCCCTCACGCCTCGGCATAAGCCAAGGCTAAGCCCCTCTAAGACATCACTGCCGTGTATAAGTCAGATAGTTCAGTAGTGGTCAATACGGGCTCTTGAAATAATCTCAACAGTAAGTTGCTCAATAGGAGTAGTGAGCCCAATCGTCTTGAAACACAGGCAGAAGCATAAGCGAAGGCAGACAAGAGAGGGAGTGGAAGCTATCATTCATCCATAAAAGATTCCCGAATCTACTATAGTTAAGCTATGTCACCGGACACTGAACGTCTCCAAAAAGCCCTCCTCGCTGCCGACATCGACCAGATCTTCCCACTCGTCAAAGATCACATCCGCATTCGCACAGACCATCTGCTCCGTTTACTGTCACCTTTTTTCACCGAGGCTCAAGCAACTGAGGTCCCGTTACACTTGGCCTCAACTGATCTCACCGAGCTCCTCAACCGTGTGGCCGCTGCCAACCGCAACGGCACCATGGCCCGCCCCAATACCGTTCGGGCCCGCCTAGGTGCCATGAGCGCCCTCTACACCTATCTCCTGTCTGTAGGGGTAATTGCCGCCCACCCCATGCAAAGCATTCAGCGGCCTCCCAAAGAGTTCGCTGACCTCCCTGCCACCCCACGCCACCAAGTCGAACGACTCCACACGTACACGCGCCAACAAGACGACCTAGCCCCACTCCACGCAGCCCTCGTCCTCATTGACGAACACGCCTTCAAAGTCACCGAACTCCTCACCCTGACCTGGGATCACCTCAATCTCACTGCATATGAGGTGGCCCGAGCAGCCGGCCGTGGTCCTCTGTCACAGCAGGCCAAAGACGCCCTGATGCCGCTGGTGATTCAGGCAGGGGGCCTCCTCACCGATGAAAGCCTGGGCCTTCAGGGCATTGACACCCGCCGGCGCCTCTTTCCATGGGGAACGGAAGTAGCATTGCGGGCTGAACTCATGCGGGCCTGCCGAGGAGCCAACGTGCCCTATAGCAGCCCGGGCGATCTGCGCCGAGCCAGTCTACGTGACCACCCACACACACCAGAGACCGCTGGCTACGCACCAGAGGATGGACAGCGACAACTTGAGCGTGCGACCCAACTAGCCAGAGCCGTTGCAGAGGGTCTAACCCCGAAAAACTAACTTTATGAGACCAGAGGTCCAAGTGAAAAAAATACATCTATCTGAAGACTGCTCTTAAACATCTCCTAAAATAAAATTTGCATATTCTAAAATTAGATTCTTAATACAAATTTCCATCGTTAATGCCTTAAGTAAGATATAAACACCTCCATGTAAAGAACATCCCGATACTAAAACAACATGAAATGCAATTAAAAAATGCTCCACTGACACTGCTTATTATCCCACCAAAGCCACTCTGCATCTTGAGGTGACCAAATGATGTGACGCCTCACCACACCCCGGTCCCATAATACACTTACAGGACGCCAAGAATCGTAGACACCCCAGTTACAATCACGTTTCCCTGCATTTATCAATGAAATAAATGTCAAATGTCCACAACCAAGACTATGAGTTATATTTCTCATCTCATCTTAAAAATCTGTCGTAGTTATAAACAAGATAACAGGCTGCGAGTCTACACCTTTTCGAAAAAGAGGAAGTCCATCAGGCGCAATAGCCTGAAGAGCAAGCAATAATCTATCACTAACGTATTGCCCTCTCACTTGAGCCTTTATCAAATCAACATCTTTCCACTTTAAATCCCATACCATCGGAGCTCGCCATTGATGTTCATATGCAAGCAAAAAGACAACACGCATCAAAGGTGACTGGAGAGTAAGAAACACACGCGCTAGATCTACACGCGGCAAGAGTGGAGGGTCACGCGGAGGTAATTCCACATAAGGAATTGGACCCATTCCCAACAGAGGATGGTCCTCAATTATACCCAGCTCTTGAAGAGAAGTATATAGTCCAGTCATTATCTGTAAACGCCAACGTGCAGTGTTCTGCGATACCCTTCCATTCCCATTTTTCGTTATAAATAGGGCTTTTACAAGCCAAAATTGAAAATCTATCCCTGGTTGCAAAAGATTGACATCGTCCCGCTGGGCTTTTGCAATCAAAAGCCGAAGAAACTGAATCTGTGCACTCACACTCAAGAGGCCATAAGTACTAAGCAGTGTTAACAGTTGCTCAGGTGCCTGCACCCACACCAGCTCAGCAACTCGACGCCGGAATGCAACTCTTGCCACTGCTGGTACCAGAGGCCGCATGACCCACACTATCGCTTCCGATCATTATATTGCATTCTGATTTATTAACGCAGATAAGCTTAAGTTGCAGGAGACCCGCGCTCCAGCCCCGCTTCGCCAGAAAGGGATTGTCCCAGAGCCAGACTGGAGAGCCTTCGCCCGACAGCAGGAGATTCACGTCATCCTGCTATGCTTCACAGCTTCACAAATCAGCGGCTTCAGAAGCTGAAGCTGAGGTAACAAATCCAAAAAGGCTCCGGGAGGCAGGAGAGTGAGAAGATACTCGGGCGCCAGTGCCCACAATATCTGGGTGGCTTGGCGCTGGAATGGCGCTCTCGCTTCCGCTGATGCCATGCGGCACATGGCTTACCGTACCGCAGCTCGATTTCAAGGGCAGGAATGATGACCCTCTCTTGACAATCTGACTCAATTCTGATGACAGATAGCGTCGTTGCGCGCAATATAGTCAGTTAATTTGATATCACATAATATTATGCATGCCACCGGAAGCCAGTCCAGATTATGACGATACGCGCCTGCTACTTCACGCCCTACGGCGTTACGACCTTGATGTTCTCCTGACACGGCTCGGGCCTTCTTCTACCCATCCACGCGCCGCCGCCCTGCAATACACCCGACTTCTTCCCTTCTTTTCCACGGCACGTTTGGAAGGCACCGATTTCCAACGTCCTCCCGCCTCATTTCATCTCTGGGTCAATCACGTTGCCCTTCTGGGTGAGGGTGGCCGGCCAGTCAAACCCAACACGGCCCGCGCCCGCATCAGCGCACTGCATCTGCTTTACGAGGGCCTGATTGACCGTGGAGTCCTGACCGCCAACCCCCTCCGTGGGCTGCAGCGGCCACCGCAAGAGCGCACTTCTTCCCCACCACCACCAGCAGGTGAGATTCAAGCCCTTCTTCAAGCCAGCCGCCGGCAACACGCCCTGCACGCGGCCCTGACCCTGCTCTATCATCACGCCTTCCGACTAGAGGAACTTCTGAAACTTCAGTGGCAGGCTATTCGCCTCAATCCTGGCGAAGTCCTCCGAGCCCATACCATCACGCGACTGGATGACCCCAGCGTCCAGAGCCTACTGCGCTGGCAAGCCCACAGTGGCGGCGTGTTCAGTGACCCCCAGGCGCGGGTATTTCCCTATGAAACGCCAGCAGCCCTGCGGCAGGCCGCCTATCTGGCCAGCCTGGACGCTAAGATTCGCCTTTTCCCTCTGCGAGAACTCCGCCGCGCCTCACTGCGGGACTTTCCACATACGTCTGAATCAGCAGGCTACGCCGACGACCAGTCAGGATTTCAGACCGCACTGGCTCTGGCTCAAGGTGTAGCCCAGAGCCTCGGCCTTTCGGAGAAAAATATGAGGGACAGCGATACAGACCCAGCCGACTTTTCTGACACACCTGAGGCGACTTAGGGGGCAACACTCCTCCTGTATAGAGAGGCTCTGGCATCGCCCACGGCGTCATACGCCGCCGATGCTCTGGCGTAACACTCATTCGCCTCGGCCGGGTGCAGGGTCGCTTCAGCCTGGTGGGCCGCCTCCACCCACCAGGGGGCCGCTTGCCCCGGCTCAGCCCCTTCCTGCCAATGACGGGCAACACGCGCCGGGGTGCCGCCCGACTGGCTCAGCAGGCCAGCCGCCTGCCGGTGCAGCCGCTGCCAGCTGGAGACAGAAGTGGCGCTGAGCACCGCGTTATAGACGAGATCATGAGCGAAACCCTCGCCGCGCACCACCTGGGCCCGCTCCAGTTCTTCCCAGCTATTCAGGAGGCGGAGGATAGGCCAGCCCAGCATGTCAGCCACCTGCTCCAGCGAGAAGTCACTGCGCAGCACCGCCGCTGCCTGCGCCGCTTCCAGCGCCTCTGGGGAAAGCCTCTCAAGGCGCCCCGTCAACAAGGCCGGCAAGGTCTGCCCTGCCGCGCGCCTCACACCGTCCAGACTGAAATCCTGCGCCTCGTGCAAGTATTTGACAAGTTCCAGAGTCAGCTGGGGATTCCCGGCCGCAAAGCGCTGAACCTCCCGGGCCAGGCCAGGAACAGCCGGCAGCCCCACCTGGGCCAGAAACGCCAGCGTGTCTTCATCCGCCAGCGGCTGCACCTGCACCGGCCGCACCGCCCCGGAGTCATACATCTGGCGGGACAGCGCTGCGGTGGCCGGACTCAGGGCCCCCTCGCGGTAGCAGAACATGGACCGCAGCGCGGCCCGACTGTCACCCCAGAACTTGGAATAGACGTAAGCGCCGGCCTCGATAGAGGCGTCATCCATGAAATGCAGGTCGTCCGAGAGCAGCACGACCGGACCACGATCAGCCACCCGCCGCAGCACCTCGTACTTGGCGTCGTAGAAGCGCAGTTTGTCTTCAGCAGACGTGAGGGGAGGCGGCGCGTCCCCCAGCTCGGGGATGATGCGGGCCAGTTCCTGCCGGACCCAGGCGGGGAGGGTCGCGGCCAGGTCGGGAAAGGCCGCCAGCGTCTGCCGGTAGGTGCGGGCATGCGTGGCATACGCCACGTCCTGGTCGCCGGGGCGGCCCTGCAAGAGCAGCAGGTGGTGGTCCGGGTGGGCACGGATGAAGTCAAGCGCCAGCCGGGATTTGCCGCTGCCAGAATGGCCGACCAGGGCCACGCCGACGCCAGCAGCCCAGCCTGCTTCCATCTGCGCCCAGGCGTCCTCGCGGGCCACCAGCTGGGGAGGGCGCAGAAAACTGAGGGGCAGGGCAGGCTGCTCGGCGCCGGGGGCAGGTTCTGTGTCGATCAGCCGGGCCAGCCGAGCCGTTTCAGCAGATGGCTCCAGACCCAGTTCCAGGGCGAAGATGGCCCGCAGGCGCTGATACGCCTGAAGTGCGGCGGCGCGGTCGCCGCTACGGTGGTGCAGCCGCATCAGCTGCTGATGGGCATCCTCATCCAGAGGGTCGCGGGTCACGCGGGCCGCCGCCAGGGCCAGCGCCGTCGCCGGGTCACCCTGGGCAGTCAGCCGCTCAGTCACTTCGCGGCTGGCCTGGGCCTGCGCGGCTTCGCGCTCGGCGCGCTGGGCTGATAGCCAGTCACTAAAAGCAGGACTGATTTCGCTGTCCAGATCGGCCAGCAGCAGGCTTTCGCCGGGGGCAACCGGTCCCTGGAGGTCGGTGGTCAGGTCAAGTGCCAGGGCCAGGATCTGCTGGCCAGACACCAGCACGCGCCCCGCCGCCTGATGCAGCCGCCGCAGCAACTGCACCAGACTGTTGCGGGCCGTGGCGGGCGGGGCGTCCGGCCACAGCAGCGCGGCGCAGGTGCGGCGGGACTGGGGGCCCTCCGCCGCCAGAAAGGTCAGCAACGCGGCCGGTTTGCCGTCCAGGCGCAGCTGACCCCCTCCCCCTGATAATGTGGGAGAGCCCAGTAAGGACAGCTGCCAGGGAACAGAATCAGACGCCATACCGCACTGTAATCCGGCAGGGACAGACTAAGCCGGCTTAACTACACACCCTGAGCATGACGGCCAGCATGGGGTCGGGCCGCGTCAGAGGAGTGGGCCTCAGAGCCGCTGACAGGCCGCACAGCCCACGCCGCGCCGCCGAATCACCGAGCGCGCTCAGAACTGCGCGGTCCCCGGTGAGGGCCGCGCGTTGCATCTGAGTACGCCACAGCAAGTACACGTCGCCCAGGCGCTGCACGTGGGCGAGCAGGTCGTCCAGCTGACCCTGAGCCGCTTCTCTCTGGCCCATGCAGCCCAGAAGAGCCGCCAGCAGCGCCTGCTGCTCAACCCTCAGAGGGGGGGGCAGGTCGGGGAGCGCCTGAACCTGCGCCGCCAGGAGGTCGGGCTCACCTGTTCCCTGGGCCACCTCCAGCCAGAGCTGCACCAGATGAAGCGCACTGAGCCAGCCCTGCTCAGTCGGTGTCTCGGCCGCCTGATGCTGGTGCTGGCCGAGCAACTGCCTCACACCCTCCAGGTCACCCAGAGCCCAGCGGGTCAGGGCCTCACCGTAGGCGTTGATGAGCGCGACCACCCGAAAGCCTTCGGTCGTCCCCAGGTGCTGGCGGGCGCGCAGGTTGTGGGCCAGCGAGGCCTCAAAATCGCCCAGACGGTAGGCCGCGCGCGACCATTTGGCACAGACTGATGCGGCAAAGGGCGGAGCCGAGACGTCCAGGTGCCGCTGCTCTGCGGTGTTCAGCACAGGGCCGGCGCGCCGGGGATCAATCATCAGGAGAGCAAAACCCAGCCCCTCTAACGCGCGGGCCTGAATCTCCAGGCGGCCCAGCCGGGCGGCCAGGGCTTCCAGTTCCTCCAGCAGAGGGGGCGAGGCCCGGTAGTCGTGTTGCAGGGCGTAACCCGCCAGGATTTCCAGCAGGGCGACTTCCGTCTCTGTCGCCTGGGCCTGGCGGGCCAGTACCAGACCACGCTGCGCACACTGCACCTGCGCCTCAAACTCCTGAAGGGCGAAGTGGAGGCGGGCCCGGTGCAGAGCGGCGCAGGCCTGCTGCGCTGGGGTCAGGGCTAGGCGCTCCAATGCAGCCACAGCACCCTGCCAGGCTGGCACCTGATCTTCGAGGATAAAGAGGGCCTCCAGTTGTTCAATACGGACCTCAAAGGCAACCTCTGAGTGCGGGCCAGCCTCCAGCAGGTCGGCGGCTCGCCCAAAAAAACGGCCGGCTTCGCGGTACAGGCCGCTGCTCTGCGCCGCTGCACCGGCTTGCCGGAGGGCACTGGCCGCCTCTTCGGGCCGACTTCCCGCTTCCCAGTGCAGGGCCACCTGGGCGGGCGGGGCAGCGGCCTCAGCCAGAGCGCGGGCCGCCGCCCGGTGTAGCAGCGACCGCAGGGGCGGCGGCATCTGCGCGCCCAGGGTTTCCCGGAGAAGGTCGTGGGTGAACTGGCCACCCACAAGCACACCCGCCTGCCCCAGCGCCTGCCAGGCCGATTCCAGCTCGGCTGGGGACACCCCCAGCATGGTGGCGAGCAACTCGGGGCGCAGGTCGTGGGCCACCACACTGGCAGCCCTGGCCAGCTGCACCTCGACAGGCGACAGCTGTTCCAGGCGGCCGATGAGAAGCTGCTCGGCGCGGCCCGTCCGGGGCAGGCGGCCCAGATCCAGCGTGCCTTCTGGGGTGAGCAAATGCCGCACCGTTTCTTGCAGGTACAGCGGATTGCCCCCGCTGAAGTGGCTCAGTCCCGGCGCGTGGGCCTCCAGCTCGGGGCCGCCCAGCGCGCGCAGCAGAGCGCCCACGGCCTCGGTCGTCAGCGGCGCCAGCCTCAGCTGCGTGGCCTGGCCCCGCCGCACAAGGTCGTCGAGCAGCCCACTGGCTGCTGACGGCAGGGCGCCGGTCCGGTAACAGACGGTCACTGCAGTGGGGAAGGCCGGCGCGTCCAGCCACGACAGGCACAGATCCAACGACGCCGGGTCCATCAGCTGCACATCATCGAGCATCAGGGTCTGAACCTGCGCCGCCGCCAGCTGGTACAGCTGGGCCAGGGCGGCGTGCAGCGCCGGGCGCGCGTCCCCCTCAGGGAGGACAGCCTCCAGCCGCTCTGGCAGCAGCAGCCCCAGCACTGGCCGGGTCAGGACCTGCTGGTGAAGCTCCGGCTGCGCTTCTAACAGCAGACGCAGCCCCCGCGTAACCGACGCATAGGGAATAGGGGCGTCGCTCGGGTGGCCCCTCAGGGTCAGGGCGGCGCCGTGCCTGGCCGCCGACGCCTGGGCCACACTCGTCTTGCCGATGCCCGCCTCGCCGGTCAGGACCACCACCTGGTCAGCCTGCCTCGCCTGGGTGATCGCCTCCAGCACGTCATCCCGCCCGACCAATTGCGCTGCGCCGCTGGCCAGGTCTGGGGCTGCCGGGGGGCCCTGGGGCCCAGGAACGCGCGGGCGGCTCCATTCAATCTCCTGGGCCAGCGCCTGCGTCTGAGGCATGGGGTCGGTGTGCAGAGCGCCGCGCAGGCTCTGGCGAAACTGGCCAAAAGTGGCCAGGGCCGCCGCCGGGTCACCAGCCAGGTACTGCGCGCGCATTAAGGCGCGGGTCGTCTCGTCCGACAGGGGCTGAAGGAAGGCGGCCCGCTGAAGCAGCGGCAGGGCTTCTTCTCCCCTGCCCTGCGCCTCCAGGGGCCGCGCCGCCGCCCGCGCCGCCCATGCCCCTTCGGCCCGCAAACGCACCCGCTGCTCGCGCAGCCAGGCGTCAAACTCTTCTAACTCTGGATACTGGAGGCCGTCCAGGGGGAGGGCTTGGCCCGCCCCGCCCTCATCCAGCGCCTGAACACGAACGGCACTGGCCAGAGTCAGCACCTGCTCGGTGGTCAGCAGCGGGGCACCGTAGCTCTGCCCCATGCGCCGCAGCATGATGACCAGATTGTTGCGCCCGGCCTGGCCTGCTTCTGGCCACAGCAGGTCGGCGGCCCGCAGCCGGGTAGCGCGGCCTTCCAAGGCCAGATACACCAACAGGGCCAGCGGCTTGCCCTCGCAGCGGCGCCGCTGACCTTGCGGGTCAATCAGGCTGGGGGGACCCCAGAGTGTCAGCGTCCAGTGCGCCTCCTGCGGCATCCTCCGCAGACTAGCAGAGGGCCGCCGCGCGCGCAGGGCTCAGCGCCGGGGCGGGGTCACGGGGCCGCTGGAGGTCGAGGACGGCGACGTGGAGGTGTCCCGGAGCATAGTCAGGCGGCCCCCGAGCAGCGCTTCCCCATCTGGAGCCGAGGCCTGGAAGGTGCCCTCGTAGCGGTCACCTGAGAACCGGCCGCTGAGCTCCAGGTTCAACTCGTCGTCGCCGCTGCTCAGCCCGATCTTAAACTGCCCTGCCGAGCTGCCCAGAAGCCAGCCACGCAGGTCGTCGTCACCGGTGCCGCTGCCACTCAGGCCGCCCTCGCCGTCGTCATAGACCGAAAAGCGCATCTCGACCGGGCCGTTGGGGGTGTCAAAACGGGCCGCCCAGGTGCCAGTGGCTGTCCAGGGCGCCGGGGTGATGAGCGCTGCGGGCGAGGCCGGAGTTACCGCAGGCCGAACTGAGCTGATGGAGGGCGCTGGCAGCACCGGAGCGGCCGGTTTGGCCGTCTCAGCCGGGCGGCGGCTGTAGGCCTGCCGGACACTGCGGGCGTTCAGGGTCAGCGTGCCGCCCGCTAGGGTAAAGGTGCCCTGGTAGGGGGCCTGCTTGACCGTTTCGCGCGTGCCTTCAAACCGCTTGCAGCCTGCATTGAGGCGGCCCGGCGAGACGCCGATACGTTTCTGGGCAGCGCCCGGCTGAAAACTGAGTTTGTTGCCCGTCACCTGGTATTTGCCGCTCTCGGTGAAGACATTGAGCGTCTCGCAGGTCACGAGGTAGCTGCCGAAATAGCCGGGAATGTAGCTCAGTTGCAGGTCGGTCAGCGCATAGGTGCCGTCCGGGCGCAGCAGGAGGCGGGTAGACGAGGACTGCGCGCCCTCGGCGTCCTTGTCATAGATATTGGCCGGGTAAGCGGTGCCGATCAGCCATTCGCCCGTGAGGGCCGCCGGGGCCGCCGCCAGCGTAGCGGAAGTCAGAGAAAAGATGGAAAGGAACAGGAAAGCAGAATGACGAAGCATAAATCAGTCCTTGGGAGGCGCCCACCGTGCGGCGGGCCAGAGAGGGCCGGGGGTCAGGGAGAAACACAGACCTCCCTAAACCCCATGAAACAAGCGGCGAAAGCTCAGCGCAGGAACGCCTGTTTCACGGCGTCCATCAGGGGGTCGCGCTGGCCGGCGGGATTGCTGGGGATATACCCCTCGTTGATGTTCCAGATGATGGCGCCGCCCAGACCCTGTTCACGCACGTACTGGCCCTTGAGGGCGATGCTCTGCGGGTCTTCGTAGGAAACGAAGGTGCAGCCCCTGGGTCCAGTGGGCGAAGCGGCACTCAGGTAAGGCACCCCGGCCGCGCTGTCCCAGTGCGCCGTCATCTGGCCCTGGTACTGCGTGACGATGTTGGCGTAGCTCATGGCGTTGTCGTCGGCCACCAGCGTCATGCTCGCCGCACTCTGGCGGGGACCCGTGACGCCGCTGTAGCAGCTGCCAAAAAATCCGATTCCGGCGCCCAGCTTGCCCGCCGGCACCCCCGCCGCCAGGTAAGCCTTCACGCTGGACTCCAGACTGCTGGGGGTGGTGGGGGCCGCGCCAGTCAGGGCGCCCGAATGCCAGGACTGCCAGCCGCCCCAGACCCCGTTCATGGCGTAGCTCATGATGTTGACGCGGTCAAACTGGGCAGTCAGGTCCGCCGAAATCAGCCTGGCATCCCCCGGAAAATTGGCATTGACCCAGGCCACTGGCAGCGTGAGGATCAGCCCCGGCTGACCAGCCTTCAACTCGGCGGCCAGCGCTTTCAGGGGGGCGGCGTCCTTGGCCTTGATGGGTTCCCAGTCGAGGTCAATGCCGTCAAAGCCGTAGTCCCGCACCACCTGAAGCAGATTGGTCACAAACCGGGCGCGGTTGGCGTCCGACGCAGCCCCCACGAACGCGGCGTAAGCGCCCGCGCCGCCCAGCATCAGAATGGCCTTCTTGCCTTCCCGGTGGGTCCGGGCCACGACGCCTTTGGCCCACTGCGGGCCAGCCACGCTGTCAATGTCAAAGCGGGTGTTGACGGTGCCGTCGGCATTGGGCACAGCGCGGCCCACCACCAGATGGGTCAGGGCGTCCCACTTCACCGCGTCCAGGGGATAGCGGTCGCGCAGGTAGCCCACGTAATAGCCCATCACCCAGGGCTGGCCGGTGGTCGGCGGCACGGGGGTGGGCGGGACAGGACCAGGCGGAACGGGGGTGGGCGGCGTGGGCGCCGGGGTCGAGGTGGCCGCGCCACTGAACGTCAGAGTGCCAGGAGCCAGATTGGCCGTACCCGCTGGATATTTCGCGGTGAAGCCGAATGTCACCTGGCCCCCGGTGGGGATGGCCGCGTTATAGCTGGCGTTCGTGACCTTGACCTGCGCGCCGGTCTGCGTCAGGACACCGTTCCAGGAATTGGTGATGACCTGTGCACCCGGAAAGGTCCATTCCAGCGTCCAGCCTTTGATGGCGGGGCCGGTATTGGTGATGGTAACGCTGCCGGTAAAGCCCGTCTTCCAGTCGCTAGAAACGCTGTAGGCGACAGTGGCCGTGGCGGCGGTGGCCTGCGCCGCCACTTTCGGAGTGGCAGCTGGGCTGCTGGGGGCAGCGCAGGCGACGAGAGACAGCAGCAGCAGAGGAGCCAGACCCAGGGGAAAACGTAACATCTCAACCTCCGGTAGAAGACAGGGAAACAGGGAGCTTAGAAGGAGCAGGACGGGGTTCGAGCGTGGAGTGTGCAACTCAGTTCTGTTCCGTTTACAACTCAGAACAGACGGACTCTGTCCCAGGCCGAATCAGGCGGTGATACAGAAACAGCAGGGCGTCGTCGGGTTCCTGAAACTCGTGGTGGGTGCCGTTCATACACTCGATGCGGGCGCGCCAGAGCCGGTGTTCCGGCCCGGCGGGCCAGACCGACAGGCGGTAGCTGGCGCCGCCTGAGGCCTCGGCGGTGAGGTCATTCACGGCCGGCGTCCTAGAGCATTTGTCAAAAAGATGACATCTTTTTGACCGAGTGGAGCGAGTGAATTTCGCAGAGCAGGACGGAGAATGGAGCCGTCTGGGGTGCTCTTCTCCAGACGGCGGAATTCGGAGAACTGCTCTAGCGCCACAGCTCTAACTTCAGCGAGACGTTGGTCATGGGCGGCGTCAGGGTGATGCCGGTCTGTCCTTTGGCCGAGGCGGCGTCCACCCAGTCCCCTTCATCCGGCTCGCCATTGCCGTTGGTGTCTTCCCAGGCCAGCAGCTCGTAGGGGGTGGCCTCCAGACCATCAATGCTGAAACTCTGCTGGTGGCCTGTGCCCGAGAGGGTCACGAAGCGGATGCTGCCTTCATCGGCGCAGCCTAGGTCCACGCGGCAGGCAATCACCATGGCGCCCTTGAGGCTGTGGCCCTGAGGCGCGCTCAGCAGGCCCGTTACGCGCCGCACCTTCTGGTCGGCGGCCGTGCCACCCAGCAGGCGTGGCCGGTTGTAGAGGCTGTCTCTGGCCTCCCCCTTGGGGTCGCCCAGAGAGAGCGTCTCGCCGTTAATTTTCCAGGTAAAGACCGACGGGGTCAGCTTGTGGTTCTCGTACACCTTGCTGGGCGAGCAGTTGTAGCCCTTGTTGTGGGCTGTGGTCGGCGTGAAGGTCAGAATGTTGCCCTTCAGGGTGACCTTGCCCTTACTGGTGGTCAGCAGCTTGGACGTGCAGCCGTAGGTAGACACCACGATGATGCCGTTCCGCTCGTAGCTGCCGTCCGCCTTGATGCGGATAATTTCGCTGGTGCCGCTGCCCTCGGCGTACTTGCCGGTGCTGGGGTCGTAGTACTCGATGGGCGACACGTAGCCGTATTCCCATTGGCCTTGCAGGGCGGCCGGAACGGTGGCTGCGTGGGCCGAGGTGGAGGCGAGGGCGAACAGAAGGGAGAAGCAGAGGTTGGTTTTGGTGTTCATGGTAGGCTCCTTGACTTGGTCGCTTCGACCGTTGCCATCACCTTAGGAAGATCAGAGTGACAGCTGGGTGACAGGGGGTGACAGGGTCAGAACGGAGAGACGGGAGCACCGGGAAAGAGAGTGCAGACGAGGTTCGGCATGGCGGCTAGAAAGCTCCTTAGCGCCGCTGCACACGAGGTAGAGGGGGCCAGGTGACGTGTTAAGAGCAGAGCCTCAGAGCCGCTTAGGCTGTCCTCCTCAAGCGGCTTGGGGCAGGCAAGGCTCTGCCTCTCGCGGGCATGCCTCGTGAACCAACTACCTACTGGCCTGCAATCCAGAAGTGAATGGGCTCCCTCTGAGATCGGCCACCTAAGCAGGCTCGTTCGCCCCTCCCCTGCCGCCCAGACTCTCCAGAGCTGCTCCCAAACAGCGCGGAGGGCCTGAGTAATGGCGCCTCAGGCCCTCTTTGTCGAGTTATTCAGCGGGCCTGTGCCGCCCCTCGGGCTGGCCGTTATGGCGCTTCGATGCGGTGAATCGTCCAGGTGACGGTGCGCGTGGTGGGCAGGCCGTCCACCCGCAGCGTGAAAGTCTGCTGGCCGGTCAGGGTGGTCACGCCGTTTTGGGTACTCGCCTGGCCAGTCACCTTGAAGCCGCCCCAGCTGTGGGTGCGCTCGTTGGGCACGTCGCGGGCATCGCTGCGGTCGCCGTAAGGGTTGCAGCCGCCCTTGAAATAGGTGGTGGTCTTGATCTGCCCGGGCACCGCCCGGGTCTTGGCGCCGTACATGTACGAGAGGTTCAGGGTGTAGCTCCCGCCCGGTTCAAGCGTCAGGCCCAGCCGGTCGTCGCCGGCCACTTGGGCGCTGGAATCCTCCTTGGACGTATTTTTCTGAATGTTGGTGCGCTGGCTGCCATTGGCGCATTCCACGGCATAGGCCGCGTCATAGTTGATGTGGTGGGCGTAGTCGCTCTTGAAGGTTGCCTGCGCGTCCAGGGCGGCATTGTGGCTGTGTTCGCTGATGCCGCTGCCGCCCGTGATGGTGTAGACGGCCACCGCGTCGGCGGTTTCCAGATCGGTGCCGGCCGGTTTCTTGGTGGGGTCCAGCAGCACCGTCTCTTCCTTGCGGCGGTCCTGAACCGTGACCTTGCCGGTCCAGCAGGTGTCGCCCTGCACGTCCGAACAGGCCGGCGCCCAGTCCCGCACCTTGAGCGGCAGGGTTGAGGAGATGGGCCACATGCGGTACAGCAGTTCGGCGGGCATGCCCACCAGCCCGCCAAGGCCGCCCAGCCCCGTGCCCAGGGCGTCCACCAGATCAGCAGCCAGGGCCGCACTCTTGATGGTGGCCTGCACGGAGACCTCGCCCGTCTTCTCGACCGCCTTGGGCGCGTCGCCCAGGTCCTCTTTCTGCCGCAGGCCCTCGAAGTGCAGTTCGGCCACGCCCGCCGCATCGGTCTTGTCGTGCATCACTTCCTCGCCGGGGCGCGCGGCGACGACGCTGGTGTGCTGGTCGGCGTAGGAGCCGCTCCCCTGCGCCGCAAACACGCGCCAGCGCAGGTCAGCGCCCTCGACCGCGCCGGCGTTGGGCGCGCTGAAGTCCAGCCCGGCCACGTTAAAGGCCAGGCGAAAACAGTTGGCGTACTGCCAGTTGGCGCTCAGGTCATACCAGACCTTGGCGCGCGCCGTCACCACACCGTCGCCGTCGTGGACCGTGCTCTGGGTGCGCTGAAGGGTGTCAGTATCGGTGGTCAGGTCCAGCTGGAAACTCGCAAACGTCAGCGTGAACTTCAGGTAGCTGAGCAGGAGATTCGCGTTGCCCAGCAGCCCAGCGGCGGCGTCCACCGGACTTTCGCCCGGCGTGGCGCTCACCGAGTCCAGGTAGCCCAGCAGCTCACCGACCCCGGTGGTGATGACGCTGGCGGCGCCGTCCATGATGGTGCCTTCCGTGCCGCCGAAGGTGCAGGGCGGGGCGGCGTCCTGGGCGCGCAGCAGGGCGGGGGGCTGCGTGGGCACCGTGACGCCCCGGCTCTGGGCCAGACGCGCCAGCCCCCCCGACAGGCGCAGCAGCAGCAGGCTTTGCTGCGCCGCGTTCAGGGGGACCTGCTGCGGGGTCTGGCTGGTCAGCAGGTCGTTCGCCGGGCCACCCAGGGCCACCACGAAGCGCGACCAGAAGCGCACGGTCGGCACCGCACTGCCCACCCCCGCCCGCAGATCGGCCTGAATGAGCGCCGGGAGCCGCGCTGGGTCCGCCTGGGGCCAGACGGTCTGAAGGGTTTGCGCCAGGTCGCCCAGCGTGATGGCCCCGCCCTGGCCCTGAAGGTGGGCCAGCGCTTCGGGGTCGTCGGCCGCCAGGGCCAGACCCAGCGCCGGTTGCGCGGCGGGCCGCACCACCTCGCCGTTCAGGCGGCGCACGGCAATGCCCGCTTCGGCCAGGGCGTCGCGCAGCGCCGCCGGGTCACCGCTGGCGGCGCGCAGGGCCAGGGCGGCGGCCCGGCGGTCGAGCGCTGCCAGTTCATCTGGCGTGGCGACTGGCCCTGTGGGGGGCGTGCCTGGGGCAGGCGTGGGCGGGCCAGCGGGCGCAGATGGCGCTGAGCAGGCCGACAGCAGCAAGAGGGTCAGAAAAGAAATCCGGCGAACAGGCTGATGGAACATAGGTCTACCTCGGCCACGACGCTAATCAGCTGGGGATGACACCCCAGTGACAGGGAGGCCGCAGGCCCGGCGGCGCCGTGAGCGGCTTACAATCCTCATATGGCCCCTTTCAGCTCACCTGCCGGCCGGTGCGCCTGTGCCTGAGCAGGAGGCGCAGCTGTTCGCGGCCATGTTCCGGCGGTCGCCGATTGGCATGGCGCTGGTGTCGCCCGGTGGCCAGTTCATGACGGTCAACGAGGCGCTGTGCCGCATGCTGGGGTATACGGCCGAAGACCTGCTGAACCTGACCTTTCAGGACATCACCTTCCCCGATGACCTGAACAGCGATTTGCAGCTGCTGGGGCAGATGCTGGCCGGCGAGATTGACCAGTACGAGCTGCGCAAGCGCTACTGGCGCCAGGACGGCACCCTGGTCTGGACCCAGCTCAATGTCTCCCTGATTCTGAACGAGGACGGCGCGCCCGCTTTCTTCGTGTCACAGATTCAGGATATTGACGCTCAGGTCAAGGGTGAGACGCAGCTTCACGCCCTGAACGAGCGCCTGCAGCTGGCCCTGGAAGCCACCGAGGACGGCGTCTGGGACTGGCGGCCCCAGACAGGCGAACTGTTCGTATCTGAACGATTTGGGCGGATGCTGGGCCCCAGCGAACAGGCGCCGGCGACCCTGGACGCCTGGCTGGTCCGCGTGCATCCCGGCGACCTACCTGGGCTCCTCGCGGCCTACAGGGCCCATCTGGACAGCGGCGCGCCCCTGAATACCGAGTACCGGGCGCGGCAGACGGGCGGCGAGTGGCGCTGGTTTCAGCTGCGCGGCCGGGTCACCACCCGCGACGCCCAGGGCCGCCCCGAACGGGTTACCGGCACCCAGACCGACGTGACCGAGCGAGTTCGCGTGACCCAGGACCTCCAGATGGTCATGACCAATCTGCCGGCCCTGATCGGGTACTGGGACCGGGAGTTGCGAAACCGCTTTGCCAACCCGACCTACACCGACTGGTACGGCTTCGACCCGGCCGAGATGCGCGGGCGGCATATTCAGGAACTGATGAGCCCAGAGATCTACGCGCTCAACCTGCCGCTGATGCAGTTGGCCCTGGGCGGCGACCCGCAGCGGTTTGAAGGCACACTCGTCGATGTCAGCGGCCGCCGCCGCACCATCGAACTGTCGCTGGTCCCTGACGGGTCAGGCGAGGAAGTGCGCGGTTTCATTGCCCTGGGGATGGACATCACGGCCCGCAAGGCCGCCGAGCAGGCGCTGCTGGAACAGAAGGAACTGGCCAGGGTCACCCTGGCTTCTATCGGCGACGGCGTGGTCACCACAGATCCCCAGGGCCAGGTCACGTTTCTGAATGCCCCCGCCGAGCGCCTGACCGGCTGGACCCTGGCCGAGGCCCACAGCCGGCCCGTCGAAGAGGTCATGACGCTGCTGGAAGAAGACACGCTCACGGCGGTGCCCAATCCGCTGCGCCAGGTGCTGCGCGACCACCAGACACTCAGCCTGGCCCGGAACACCAACCTGCGCAGCCGCAGCGGCCAGATGTACAGCGTCGAGGATTCAGCGGCGCCGATTCTGAATGAGGCCGGCCAGCTGCTGGGCGCCGTCCTGGTGTTTCACGACGTTTCAGACACCCGCGCGATGGCCCGGCACATGAGCCACCTGGCCCAGCACGACTCGCTGACCGACCTGCCCAACCGGCTGCTGCTGCGCGACCGGGTGTCGCAGGCCATAGAACGCGCCCGGCGGCAGGGTGGGCGGTTTGCCGTGCTGTTTCTCGATATGGACCACTTCAAGAACGTGAACGATTCTCTGGGTCACCATGTCGGCGATGAGCTGCTGCAGTCCATTGCCGGACGCCTGCGCGCGGCGCTGCGGGCGTCAGATACGGTCAGCCGGCAGGGCGGCGACGAATTTATCGTGATGCTGCCCGACATCCGGGAAACGGCGGATGTTGAAACGGTACTCGGCAAATTGATGGAGGTCATCAGCGCGCCCTATCACCTGGCCGGCCACCGGGTTGACACCTCATTCAGCATTGGCGTCGCCCTCTATCCAGAAGACGGCGAGGACACCGACACCCTCCTGCAACATGCCGACGCCGCGATGTACCGCGCCAAGGATGAGGGCCGGGGCCGCCACCGCTTCTTTTCCCGGTCCATTCATGAGGCCAGTCTGGCCCGTCAACTTCTTCAGGCGGAGTTGCGCCGCGCCCTGGACCAGCGTCAGTTCAGTCTGGTGTATCAGCCCAAAGTGAACCTCTGGACGAGGCAGGTGCTGGGCGTCGAAGCGCTGCTGCGCTGGACGCGCCCGGATGGCCGGCCCATCTCGCCTCTGGAATTCATTCCGCTCGCCGAGGCCAGCGGCCTGATTGTGCCGCTGGGCGCCTGGGTGCTAGAAACAGCCTGTCAGCAGAGCCGCGCCTGGGCGCAGGCTTCGGGCGAAGAACTCGCCGTTTCGGTCAATATCTCAGCGGTTCAGTTTACGGACCCTGGGTTTGTGGACATGGTCGAGCGGTGCCTGCGCAACACGGGCCTGTCCCCCCGGCTGCTGGAACTGGAATTGACCGAAAGCATGCTCATCACCGATATCGCCCGCGTGCAGCAGACCTTGCGGGCGCTGCAGGCCCTGGAGGTGTGTGTCTCGATTGACGATTTCGGCACAGGCTATTCCAGCCTGAGCTACCTGCAAAACTTTCCGGTGCAGACCCTGAAGATAGACCGGTCCTTTCTGAAAACGGTGCCGGACGATCCACAGGCCTCGGCAGTGGTCGAAGCCGTGATTGCGCTGGGCCGCAGCCTGAATCTGGGCGTGATCGCCGAGGGCGTGGAAACCACGGAACAGGCGCGCTGCCTGCTGAATCTGGGCTGCGCGGCCATGCAGGGATATCTGTTTGGTCGGCCCATGGCGGCGCCAGAGCTGCTGGCCTGGGTCCAGGAGTGGCACAGAGGAGGCGACTCGTGGGAAGAGGCTTGAGCTGTCTCCCCTCTCGTCAGGCATAAACGTCGTCCCAGATGACTTTCTCAGCTCAAGCCCGGAACGGTAGTTCAGGTATGCAGCTGAGGAGTCACGACCTGGGCAAGCCCGGTGGGTCATGCCTGACGCCCGCATCAGCTGCGCCTCTTCAGGCCAACACCCCAGCGGCTGACCAGGGCCGTGGTGCTGAGAACACCCGCAGGACAGCTAGACTGGTCTGAAGTTCATTCGTTCGGCAGGGCACCCGATGGCCCTGTTCCTTCCCGCGAGGTGCCCCATGACGCAACTTCAACCCGGCGAGAAACGCAGGCTGTCCGACTTCTTCCCCGACTCGCGCTTGCGCATTCAGGTCACGCACGACCTGGCCCAGGCCGATGTTAGCCTCTTCGGTCTGGACCGCGAACGGAAGCTCCGCGACGACCGGTATTTCATCTTTTATAACCAGCTTCAGAGTCCTGGGCGCGAGGTCACGCTGAACCTTGAGGGCGGCCGCGCCACCTTCGACCTTGACCTCTCGGCGCTGCCGGCCAGCATTGAGCGGCTGGTGTTCGTGATTTCGCATGACCAGCGGCCCATGAGCCAGCTGGGCCAGCTGCGCTTGAGCGTTCAGACGGCCCAGGGCAGCGAACAGGCCGTCATTCCCCTGAACGGCACCCTCTTTACCGCCGAGCGAGCCCTGATGATTGCTGAACTCTACCGGCACGCTGGAGAGTGGCGGCTGGGCAGCGTCGCGCAGGGATTTCAGGGCGGCCTGGATTCACTCCTGACCTACTTTGGCGGTCAGGCGGTGGAGAATCAGAGCCCCCAGCCCCCAGCCCCCTCGGTGCCAGCACCCGCCCCGGCGCCAGCCTGGACCGACCCGGCGCCTGTCCCTCCCCCAGCGCCGCCGCCCGCGTCAGGCGGGTCCAGTGGGGCGGGGGGCCTGGGCACCAGCATCTCGGACTTTCTGCGGAGCAGTGCGGAGCAGGACCGGCCCGGCGACGTGTTCGAGCTGGAGTCGAGCAAGATGCTGGAGGTCAAGGTCAACGGGCGGGTCTGGAGCAAACTTGGGGCAATGATTGCCTACAAAGGCCGCCTCGACTTTCAGCGGGCCAGCACCCTCAGTGACCTGATGGGCGGCATGCGCTCGGGGGGGAACCGCATGGGCGCGCTGCTGGGCGCCGCCATGCGGATGGGCAGCGGCGAGATGGGGCCGCTGGTCAGCATCCAGGGACAGGGGGTGTGCTACCTCGCCGATCAGGGCAAGGAAATCTCCATCATTCGGCTCCAGGGCGATACCCTGAACATCAACGGCAAGAGCCTGCTGGCGTTTGAAGACACCGTGACCCACGAGATCACCATGCAGCGCTCTATGGCGGGAATGGTGGCGGGGGGCCTCTTTAGTGTGCAGGTGCGCGGCAACGGTCTGGTCGCCATCCTGAGCCACGGGCAGCCACTGACCCTGCGCGTCACGCCCCAGGAACCGGTGTTCACCGACCCCAACGCCACCATTGCCTGGAGCGACCACCTGCGGCCCGACCTGCGCGTCAGTCAGGACTTGCGGTCAATGTTTGGGCGTGGCGGCGGCGAAACCCTTCAGATGGCTTTTCAGGGCAACGGCTTTGTGGTTGTGCAGCCTTACGAAGAGGCGGCCGCGATGGAACACCTCCCGAACCATTAGCGGCGATGAGGGCCGACAGCGGTCGTCTGCCGTTTGTTACAGGCTCTCCGGCTTTTCGACAGAGCCGCGCAGCAACCCCAGAGTGACCTCATTGAGGGGCTCTGGGGTTCGCCTTGCAGTTTAGCCAGCGTCTCCTCTCTTTTTAAGTTCACTGCTGGCGCTTCATGGGCGAGCAGAAGGAATGAACTGGGCCTGGGCTATGGCGTGTAGGCAAAGAGATATAGACAGTTGGCATGCAACCATCAAGGTATGGAGCCTTGGATGGTCACGAGGATTGAGACACTCGAAGGGCAGTACGGCACAGTCCCGCCGCCATGGGTAGTGTTTCCGAATGAGCATCTTTACAGCATGTGCTGGCGGATGGGTGGCGGAGAAGAGTTCATCATGGTGTGGTGGCCGTGGTGGAGAAGCCAAGCACTGGACGAAGCGGCACGAATCGAATATTTTCGGCAGTTTCCACCAGAGCCAAGATGGCTTGATTGGATGTTGGACGCCATCTGGGATCTCCCTTTGCCTGAAGGAGATGACGAGGAGGAACTGTTGGATCGAACGCCCTATTTCTTGAAGGCAGAGACTCTTGGTTTTGGAAGTCGTGAAGCTTACGAGCAAGACTTACAGGACCCTCGCCCCTAATCTTTACCTTTCGCCGTCAAGAACACCCTCGCCCAGCCGCCGAATCGGCGCCCACCGCCAAGCCAAGCTGGGCCGCTCCTTTATTTGGGCGCGCGCCGCCGGGCGTGTTGTTCAGCCAGCACCTTTCCAGCTTCCAGCAGTTGACATTTCAGGGGTTCAAGGTCATGCACCATCATGGACCGGACGAGGGCCAGCTGCTCTCCGCTGAGGTGGGCCTGCACACCTTCTGGGGTGGTCTGGATTCGCCGGGCGCCCAGGCCAGCCAGCAGCCCACTCACCAGCAGCTGCTCTAGCTCGCCCTGCACCCTGAGGAGCCGCTGTGGATGGGTCGCCAGCCACAGCGCTTGCCGCACCGCCTCGTGGGTGCGCGCAGCGATGCTGCCCCCGAAGTCAGAGAGCGCGGCAGGCGTTACCTGCGCCGCCGCCCCCAGGTACGCCTGTTCATCAGCGCCGTCCAGGTGGGCCCAGGTGGCGGCGCGGGTCTGGGCCAGCAGGGTCAGGTCCAGAACCTCGACCACCCGGGCGATTTCTGCGGCTGTTAGAGACGGATCGTCGACAAGGTGACCCAACGCCTCGTCCTGCTCATCAGTACCAAGTTTTGCCAGATACAGCTGCGCTTCCCGGATACTGGCCAGCACCGACAGGTCCTGCGTGACTGGCAGGCCAGGGTCAATGTCGTATAGCGTCAGGTCGTGGGTCTGAAGATGGGTCAGCAGCAGGCGGGCCGCATTGCTGCGCTCGCCGCCCACCCCACGGCGGGCGAGTTGCAGCAGTTTGAGGGCGCGCGTGCGCAGAGGGTGGTCAGCCGCGAGGGTCCGGGTCATCGGATGGCTTCCAGGGAAACGAGATTCAGGGGAACTGACCAGGGCAGCGAGCCTGCAAGGACGACGTTCAGGCTCAGACCATCAGGGCGCCTCAGGATGCTTCTGCTTTGCAGAGCTAACCGAGGAGCACCGCCAAGACCGCTGGGGCCGGCCCAGCACCAAGCAGTCTCCCCAAGAAACAGCAGGGCCGTCACCCTTTCCACCACAACATCGTCCTCACGTCTCGACAGGCCTCCGCAGGCACAAGAAAAAGCCTCTGGGGCCACAGGGGCCTCCAGAGGCAGCATAGCAGTGCGCGCGGCTCAGTCGGCCTGAGGTCGGCCACCATTTTCAAGGGCGTCGCGCCGGTTGGCCCGCAGCGACGAGAAGATAGACCAGACGATGAAGCCTACGCCAATCAGACCCGTGACCACTTCCGGCACATGCAGGTTCCGGTTGGTGCTCAGCAGCATGATGATGGCCAGCGCCAGGATGCCGTAGTGGGCGCCGTGTTCCAGGTAACGGTATTCGGCCAGCGTGCCTTTGTGAACCAGAAACAGCGTCAGCGAACGCACGAACACCGCGCCGATGGCCAGACCCGCCGCGATAATCACGACGACCTTGGTGATGGCGAACGCGCCGATCACGCCGTCCAGCGAGAAGCTAGCGTCCAGCACTTCCAGGTACAGGAAGGCCGACAGGCCCGCCGCACCAGCCTTGGCGGCCATGTCATCGGCATCGAACAGGTTGCCGATGGCGTTCATGGCCAGGTACAGCGCCAGACCAATCAGGCCGGCCATCAGGGCCGTGGTCTGTTCTGCGGGCGCCACCATGAACTTCGTGACCAGCATCAGCGCGATGACCGTCACAACCACCTGAATGGTGTCCAGTTTGCCGATGCCCGCCAGACGGCGCTCGAAACCGCCCAGCCAGTGCACGTCCTTTTCCGGGTCGATCAGGTAGTTCAGGGCGACCAGCAGCAGGAAGACGCCGCCGAAGGCGCTGATGGCCACCTCGGCGCGCTCCAGGTATTCCGCGTAGCGTTCCGAATCATTCAGGGCCAGGTTGGCCACTTCACCAAAGCCCAGGCCGGAGGTCAGCGCCACGATCAGGATGGGGAAAATAAGGCGCATCCCCACCACGGCAATCAGGATGCCCCAGACCAGAAAGCGGTCCTGCCACTTCTTGGTCATGTTTTTGAGGACCGAAGCGTTGACCACCGCGTTGTCGAAGCTGAGGCTGACTTCCATCACGCCCAGCACGAGCGCGATAAACAGGTAGTTCAGGGCCGTCCCGATACCGCCGGTCTGAAGGCCATACACGAAGGCCAGGATCAGAGAGACGAAGGTGACGCCAAAGGCAAAAATAAATTCTCGGTTGATCATGGTGTCCTTTGATAAAGGGGCCTCCCAGTCCCCAGGAGGGGCCGCCGGGAGGCGTGAAGAGTCAGGTGAAAAGAGGGTTAGACGTTCACGCCGTAGCCGCGGGCCATCGGGCCCAGGCCGCCAGCAAAGCCCTGACCCACCGCGCGGAACTTCCACTCGTTGTTGTGGCGGTAGACCTCACCAAAGACGACTGCCGTTTCGGTGCTGAAGTCCTCGCCCAGGTCGTAGCGGGTGATCTCGCGGCCCGTGGCCTCATCCACAATGCGGATAAAGGCGCCGCCCACCTGCCCAAAGTTCTGGCGCCGGGCGTCGGCCTCATCAATGGTCACGCCCACAACGATCTTGCTGATGTCCTGCGGCACGCGGCTCAGGTCAACCTTGATGGTTTCGTCGTCGCCCTCGCCCTGCCCGGTGCGGTTGTCGCCGGTGTGCTCCACGCTGCCGTCCTGACTGCGCAGCTGGTTGTAGAAGATGAAATCGTGGTCGCCGCGCACCCGGCCGCTGGCATTGAGCAAAAAGGCGCTGGCGTCCAGGTCAAACTGCTGACCGTCACTGACGCGCGGGTCCCAGCCCAGGCCAACCAGAATGCGGGTGAGGTTCGGGGCTTCCTTACTCAGCGAGATGTTGCCGCCTTTCGACAGGGAGAGTGCCATGGGGTCCTCCGGGGACAGGAATGAGGCGAAGGGAACTGGGGCGCGCAGCAACCAGGGGCTAGAGTTCGGCCGCTGGGCGCTTACAGGTGGGCGCGCATGTCGGGCAGGTTGTCGTGGTAGGTGCGCCCCGAAGCCGGCGCGCCGATGGCCTTGAAGGTCCAGTCCGTGCCTTCACGCTTCAGGCTGGCCATGATCAGGCCGTTGTGGTCCCCCTGGCCGGCGAGTTCGTAGCGGGCCAGTTCCTTTTCGCCCTGCTCGTTGATCAGCCGGCAGTACGCCGTCTCGATGCGGTTAAAGCTCTGGCCGCTGTAGTTGTTGACGCTCAGAATGACCGTCACCACGTTCTGTGGCAGCCGGTTGAGATGAATGGTGATGGTTTCATCGTCGCCCGCGCCGTCGCCGGTGCGGTTGTCGCCGCTGTGACGCACCGAGCCGTCCTTGCTCTGTAGTTGGCGAAACCAGACCTGATCCACCAGGGTGCCCGAGGCGTCAAACATCAGGGCGTTGGCATCGAGGTCAACCGCCTCGCGCCCCGCCCCGAAGCCCAGCAGGCCCTTTTTCTTGATGCCTTCCCAGCCCACGCCCATTCGGACCGCCGTGAGGGTGGTGCCGCTGGTCTTCGCCAGACTGATTTGCTCGCCTTTTTTCAAACTTAATGCCATATCGCGTCTCCTTGAACAGAATCTACTTGCTGCCGGCCACCCAGTTAAACCCGAAGCCGTAGTGCTCGTCACAGTCCTGGTGGCCAAAGAAGTACCGCTCCTCTTTGGTCACGCGAATATCGCCGCCGATGTTCTCGATCAGGGCGATGCCGCAGAAGGTGCGCTGAATGTCCGGGTTACTCAGGTGCATCAGGATTTCATTGTCCTGGGTGTCCTTGAGTGACAGCCGGGCCCCGACCTGAGTAAAGTCGTTCGTACCTTCATAGATGCAGGCAAACACCAGCACGGTATGAATCAGGTCGGGCCGGAAGATGGTGAGGTTCTCCCCGTCAGTGGCCGCGCCGGTGCGGTCGTCTTTGTCGAGCAGGATGTGCGGCGACAGGCGCTCGGACCCAAAGCGGTTACCCAGGGCCTGAATGACGCTGCGGGTGCCGTCGTTGAGCAGGAACATGCAGCCCAGGTCAAGGTCGGCTGACGCTGCTGCCCGCCCCAGCAACCCGCCCCGCTTGCCCCCACGGTCCCAGTTCAGGTTCACGCGAATGGGCTCGGCGTGACCAGACTTCTTGAGCGAAATGCGGGTGCTTTCGCCCTTTTTCTCCAGCGTGACCTTTTTGAGGTTGAGGGGTGGAGCGCTGGGGGCGGGCGCCGCTGCCGGCGCTAGGGGTGGTGAGGGCGGCGGCGCGCTGGGCGCTGGGCGGTCCGAGACGGTTCCGCCGTAATGCTTGACCAGCGCGTCCAGGCCCCCATTGAAGCCCTGCCCCACCGCCCCGACCCGCCACATGTCCTTGAAGTAGATGTCAAGCAGCATGACGGCCCGCTCCTGCTGGAAGTCCCGCCCAGTCACGCGGTAGGTGGCCACCGGCTGACCTCCGGCCGAGAGGGTGATTTCTGCATGGTCAATCTGCCCAAACGTCCCTGCGTCCACCGAAGCCGTCAGGCTCAGGCGCCGGACGCTCTGAGGCAGCCGGGTCAGGTCAATCTGAAAGACCTTTTCGCCCCGCACGCCGCTGTGCATCTGCACGGCCCCTTCCGGGGTGGCCGGCTGGTTATAGAACACCAGATACCGGTCGTCGCTCAGTTTGCCCGCCGGGTCCAGCCCGAACAGGCTCAGGTCGTAGTCGGCCGCTGGCCCAGTCACCCGGACCGACAGGGTCAGGATCTGGTGAGAGGTAAGCTGGTTCAGAGGGGATTTCTGGCCGGTTTGAAAGGTCAGCATGGAGGGCGAAGCACCACCTTGAGAAAGAGGTCGAAGAGAGGCTGAAGGCTGGGGTGAGGCAGGGCCCCGCGTCATCGTAGTGTGCGCGCGGGCCCGGTGTGCCCGATGTTGCCCTAGCGGCGTGAAGGCAAGATGCCCGCGCGCTGGGCGCCGAGCTGCCAGCTGTCCAGTTCGTGAACCAGCAGGTCAAACAGTTCGGCGTCGGGCACGCGGACCGGGGCTCTGACCTTGAAAAAGTCGGCATTGTCAACCGCACGCCCGGTCAGGTCGTCCAGCTTCTCCAGAAAGTCGAAGTTCACGCGGCCCTCTTCGATGCCCATGAACTTCCAGAAAATCGGCTTGCGGGACAGGTCGCGCATGAGCTTCACCACGTTATTCGGGTTGCTGGTGCCGCCGTCGGTGATGAACAGCACCAGCGTGGGCAGATCGCCGCCTTCTTTCTGGACATCTTCCTGAATCAGCTTCATGACGGGGCCGTAGTGGGTGCCGCCTTCCAGGCGCACCCGCATGTTGGCCACGAAATCCTGGGCATTGTCCAGGCTGAGAGAGCCCTTGCGGTGGGCCTTGATGCCAAAGAGATACACCTCGACCTCGCCGTCGTCGTCCAGCCGAGCCGCAAGCGCCAGGGCGCGGTTGGCCAGGGCCTGCACGCTGCCGCTGCGGTATTCCTCCTGCATACTCGCGCTGATATCCAGCACCAGTTTGACGCGGTAGCGGGCCTCATCCAGCCCGCGTTTGGCCAGACTGACAGACGCGGCTTTGATCAGACTGACCAGCCCAGGCTGCGTCTGTTCGGCTTTGTCGAGCAGCACCTGCTGACGCTGCTTGATCAGACTGACGGGCGTCGGGGTAACAGGCGTAGGGGGCGCCGGCGCCGTCTCTTCGGCCACTTCTCCGCCAAAATGCTGCACCAGGTCGCCCAGGCCGCCGTTAAACCCCTGGGCGACCGTGGCCAGCCGCCAGGCGCCGTCCTTGCGGTAAAAGCGCACGAGCATCACCGCTTTCTCGTCTTTCAGGGCAGGCCGGGCGTCGAAGGCGTGCCCCCCCAGGTCCACGCTCAGGGTAGACGCCGCACTCAGCGGGAGGGTGGCGTGCGTGGCGGTCAGGTAGACCTCGTCAATGTTCGGTCCCAGCCCCTTCAGATCCAGGGTGAACTGCTGGGGGCTGAGCTGCTTGAGCGCCCCATCAGGCGACTGCGGCTGGTTGTAAAAGACCATCCAGCGGTCGTCTTTCAGCTGGCCGTCCAGCAGGCCAAACAGGGTGAAATCTGTGTCCGGAAGGTCACAGGTGACCGTCAGGGGGAAAGCGCCGTCCAGGCCCAACTGGGCCAGGGGCAAACGCTGACCGGCAACAAGTGTGGTCATGAACGCTCCTCATAGGGATTTTGCTTCGTTTCAGCGGAGTGCCGGCAGACACCGCCTCCGCTTCCATACCGCAAAATCCGTCCTTTCTCCTCCGGTCGGCTAAGCCACAGAAAACTGCCAGGGCTCAGCAGAGGCCGTGTCAAGGACCACGGCGCCGCCAGAGAGGACAAAACGGGCGCTGCATTCGTCGCACGAACGCAGCGCCCGCTGGAAAGACAGGTCAGCCGACGTTGACGCCGTAGTTGCCCGCCAGCGCGGCCAGGCCACCGGCGTAGCCCTGTCCGATGGCCTTGAACTTCCAGTCGGCCCCGTTGCGGTACAGCTCTCCGAAGATCATGGCTGTTTCCGTGGAGTAGTCCTCAGACAGGTCGTAGCGGGCAATTTCTTTGTCGTCAGCCGCGTTGATCACGCGGATGAAGGCGTTTTGCACCTGCCCGAAGCTCTGCCTGCGGGCGTCGGCCTCATGGATGGTCACGCCGAAGGCGATGCGCTGCACGTCGGCCGGCACGCCCGCAATCTTGACCTCGACGCTCTCGTCGTCGCCCTCGCCCTGCCCGGAGCGGTTGTCGCCGTTGTGGGTAACGCTGCCGTCTGCGGAGGTTTTGTTGTTATAGAAGATGAAATCCGAGTCACCGCGCACCTTGCCCTGGTCGTTGAGCAGAAACACGCTGCCGTCCAGGTCGAACTCGGTGCCGTCGGTCACGCGGGGGTCCCACCCCAGGCCGATACGCACGGCGGTGAGGCCGGGGGCTTCTTTGCTGAGGGACACGTTGCCGCCTTTGGAAAGGGATACGGGCATGGCAGAACTCCTTATCGAGAGAGGGTGAAAGGCCGCTGGGCGTCTCCCGAGCTTACAGGTCGAATTCGGCGGGGTCGAGTTTCAGGGCGTGGACCAGTTCGCGCACGACCTTCTGCTCGTGCTCGTCAAAGGTGCCGTCCGCATTGCCGATCACGATGGCCAGCTGAATCACGGCGCGGGCTTCTTCGGGCTTTTTAATCTTGCCGACCACCTGCATGAGTTCGATCTTGCCAAAATCGAAATCGGTGTCCAGCTTGCCGCAGTACTCGTCGTAGCGGGTGCGGAGCTTGTTGGTGTCAAATGCCTTGAGCTTGTCGCTGGACATGATGAAACCGGCGGTCTTGCGGCGCTCCTCGGGGCTGACCGAGCCGTCGGCCGCACTGATCAGGGCGCAGGCCGCCATGGTGGCGTCGGCAAACCCGGCGTTCTGAAAGCGGGCCACATTCTGCTGCGCCAGGTCCGAGCCGTCTTGAGCCAGCTTCTTGAGTTTATTCAGGAATCCCATGGTGATGCCTCCTCAGGGGGTGGGCCGCCTGACGGCGACCCGGAGCTTCATTATGTCGGCGTGCTGGTGAGCAGGAGCCATATTTGCCCCGGCGTTTCCGGGCGCCTAGGTCAATGCTTTCTTTAGACCGCGCCGAGCGACGGCAGGTAATGCAGGGCGTCGCCGGGTGTGGGGGGCAGGAGGCCATACAGGGCCGCGCGCTCGGTAATGTCCTGTGCCCAGCGGCGGTGCGTGGCGGGTTCACACATGCGGCCGTTCATCTGAAACACCGCTGGGGCGTCGGGCGCAAGAATCGCCTGCGCCTCCTCAAGCTCCTGGGCCGGTACCCGGTAGCCGCCCAGCACGGTGGGCAGCTGCACCGGATGAATGATGGTCTTGCCCGACAATCCGTATTCCAGGTCCTGCCGGACCTCGCGGGCCAGCGTGGCGAGGTCACTGAAGACCTCGTACACCGGCGAGGACAGCTGGAATCCGTAGGGGCGGAAGATGCCCAGCAGCATGCTGACGCTGCGTTCCAGTGGACCCTCGTAGAGGGTGCGGCCCGGTGTGCGGCGCACGCCCAGCACGTTCATCAGGTCGTTGCCCCCAATCCGCAGGCCCTCGACCTGCCCCTGCCAGGCTTCCTGAAAGATGAGGTCGCGCAGCACCATCATGCGGTGTTCGCTCAGGGCCTCGCGCGTCTCCAGGGTGAGCTGCGCGGCGTGGGTGGAGGGCAGTACGTCCATGTACGCGCGCAGGTTGCCGTCGTGAACTTTGGGCAGGATAAAGCCGTGGACGCGCGACAGGTCGTGCCGGACCAGTTCGGCCAGAATCTCGGGGGACCGCACCCGCAGGTACAGGCGGCAGGTAAAGGGCTCTGCATGCTCCAGCTGCCGCAGGATGTTCTGGACAGCGGCGCCGACCTCGGTGTCGCGGATGGCGTCTTCGGTGCACCAGACGTGGTTGGTCAGGCCGGGATATTTGCCCGCGCTGATGGCCGCCAGCGCTGGATGTGTGGCGGGGGTATACAGGGTAATGCCAAGGTGGGCCATGGGCAGTCCTTATCGAATGAGGGCACAGGCCTGATAGGGCAGGTCGGCGTGGACGTGGACGGGCACAGCGCAGGCGTGGGCATGGGTTTCCAGGTGCTGGGTGTCCGGGTGACCCGTCTGACGGAGCAGCAGCCCTGCCGGCGCGCGGCGCAGCAGCACGCGGGAAGCCTCACCAACGCTGGGCTTGATGCGGTGCGGCTCTGTCACACCATACTGGGCCGCCACGCCCTGTGTGGCCGCAAAAGGGTTCACCGGACGCAGGCCGGGCTCTGTGAGCACCGGCACAGCCTGACTGACGGCGTCCAGATAGGCGCAGGTGCGGTCATGGGGCTGTAGCCCCGCTTCGACCCGCACCGCGTGACGCCCGGCACCTTCCAGAAAGGTGCGGGACAGCAGGCCGCAGACTGTGGCATTCAGCAGGGCGTGCGGCAGCAAAACGTCCTGAAAGGTCCCCGCGTAGGTGCTGACCCCGGCCGGGTCGCTCAGCACGGCCAGCCGGGCGCCGGGGACGCTGCGGTCCAGCGCTCCTCGGATGCTGCCCTTGCCGGTCCAGCCGTCCACGAAGATGACTTCACGGTCCGGGTGGGCCGCCAGGATTTCGCGGTAGGCCACGAGGTCCAGCCCCTCGTCGCGCATGATGCTGAGGCTGTGGTGCGGCCAGTCGAGCCCCTGCCGGGCGGCTGCGCGGCGCAGGAGTGCCCCGGCGGGGGTGCCGCCGCGCGCCAGCGAGACGAGCAGCGGCTGGCTGTGGTGCGCGGCAATCTGCGCGGTGACGCGGGCCACCAGCCCGGCCGTGCGGGGCGCCAGGAGGGGCAAGAGCTGGTCGAACGCTGCCCCCCAGACGGGCGCCGCCTCCGGGGTCAGGAGCCTGGCGTACGATGTCCCTTCACGCAGCAGCCGCTCTTTTTCAGTCACACTGACGAGCTGAGGCAGGCCTTCGTTCAGGTGGAAGACCACGTCCTCCGGCGGAAAGGTATGGTTCACAGGTGGGCTCCGTCCGGGTCAAAGGCGCGGTCCAGCTGCGTGCCGGTGGGGGTCAGCCAGAACTGGCACGTCCGCATGAACGGCAGATCAGAGAGGCTGTCACCCAGCCCCAGGGTCAGCAGGTGCGCCGGGTAGCGCGCGCGCACGAAGGCCACCGCCGCTGCCTTGGTCACCCCCGCGTGTAACAGGCTGATGTGGGACGGGTTGGCGATCACGGTCAGGCCGGGCAGGCCCAGCGCCCGAACCGCGTGATATGCCGCCCGCAGGTCACCCCGCTGGGGGTGCTTGAGGACGTGCATATAGGCCGCCCTGTCTACCTCGTGGGTGCTGAGCGTGCACTCGTGCTGCGCGGCCAGCGCGCCCAGCGCGGCCTGCACCCGGAGAACTGCCCCGTCGGCCAGCAGCGTCTGGATGCGTGCCGCCCACTCGGCACTGACCTGGCCGTCCGGCTCTAGAACAGTGGCCCCGTGGTCGCAAATCACCTCTGCGGCAAACAGCAGTTGCACCCTGGCCACGGCGGCGGGCGTGCGGCCCGTGACCGGAATCAGGCAGCCTCCAGCCGCTTGCAAAACGTCTATGAGCTGCCGCTGCGGGCCGGTCGTGTAGCTCTGGCGGGCCGCCACGGTATGGTGCGCGGCCAGCGCCAGATCGGCGTCCGGGGGACACTTGGCCTGCGTCTGAAACAGGGTGTCGTCCAGATCACTGAAGGCGAGAAAGGCTGGCGTCACAGCATCACACTCCGGGCGTGTGGGCCGAGGAGTCCCAGCATCTCAGGCACCTCGCAGCCGGGCTCATGCACCACGAGAATGTCGCTGTACTCGGCCGGGTCAACGTTGTAGAGATAATTGGGCATGCCGTCGCCATAGTTGTCGGTGAATGTCAGCTTGTGCCGCATCGCCAGGCCCGGCAGCACCGGCGAGCGGGTGGTGGCGCTGAACACCACACTGGCCACCTGAGGGAACAGGTGCTGCGCCAGGGCAAACGCCGGGTACTGGTGCTCGCCGGTGCCCAGCACCAGCAGCCGGGCCTGCGGGGTGAGGCCCAGGGCCTCTAGCCTGGGCAGGGTCAGAGGCCGGCTGGCCGTGCGCCTGGACTGCCCCAGATGGGGCCTCACCTGCGAACTGGTGACCTGCACAGGCGGCGTCACAGGCGGCTGCCAGGCCGGGTTCGGGGTGAACTGGTACTGCCCCTGCGTGAGGCTGACGAGCTGAAGCTGCGGGGTCAGGCGCGCCTGCAGGGCCTGGGGGTCTGCCCAGCTGGTCAGGCAGACCAGAATGACCCGCTCGGTCTGCGGGAAGCGCGCACACCACGCCTGAGCGAGGTTGGTCAGCGTGGTGCCGGTGGTGATTTCATCGTCAACTAGGACCAGGTCGCGGGCTGCGCCGGCCTCGCCTTCCGGCTGGTGCAGGATGTGGGCGGGGGCATGCGAATGCGGCTCGTCAAAGCACAGCAGCACCGGCTCGCCTGTCAGGTAGCGGGTGGTGTGCTGATAGGTGCCCGGCTGGTCGGGGTGCGCAGCCTGCCAGGCGGCGTAAACCCCCTCGGCCAGCCCAGTGGCCGTTTCGGCCAGGCCAATGAAGTGGGGCCGGCGCAGGGACGGTAGGGCCGCCGCCAGGGCCTGGTGACTCCAGGCCGCCACCTCAGGAGAGACCGGAATGTGCTTGCCCAGCACCTTGCTGACAAAGAGAAAGCCGCGCTTGGGGTTTTCCCGGACGGCGTAGGCGACGAGGTCTGAGAGTGGCCGCTGCTCGTGGTCCAGCGTCAGGTGCAGGGTGCCGCTGGGCAGTGTGATGTGGTGGTCAGAGGACTGGGACATGGTGAAGGGCCTTACGCCCGGCGGGCGTGCTTGTCCTCCCGGACATGAATGGTCTGGGTGGGGGTCAGGACCTCTGGGCGCTGGACACCACTCAGGGCGTCAAACAGCAGCCCTGGCAGGTTAACGCCGGACGCCAGGGCGTTGCGGATGCCGCCCGAGGCGCGGGTGTTGATTTCCAGTAGATGCGGCACCCCTGCGCGGTCGTCACGGGTCTGGAAATTGAACAGGCCGCTCAGGTGATAGCGGTGCGCCATTTCGCGGGCCACCTCGACCAGATCGGGGCGGGGCTCGATAATCTGTTCCTGCCGGACTTTGCGGCGGACCACGCACCCCAGCAGGTCGCCGTGCAGGGCGGCGCAGTCCACGCTGCGCTCGTCGCCTTCCAGGGTGTGCATCAGCAGGTATTCGGGCCACGTGTCGGCGGCGGCGATCATTTCCCGGGCAGCGGCTGTACTCATCTCGTACAGCTGGCCCTTAAGAAAACTATTCACGCGCGGTACGTCATTCAGAATCCGGAAGCCACTGGCGTAAATGCCCTCGGTGGGTTTCATGCACAGTCGCACGCCCGCCTGGGTCAGTGCCGCGCGGCCCGCATCGAACTCGTCCAGGGTCTGGAACATCACCCAGCGCGGCAGCGGGAGAAGGGCCTCGGGCCAATCGGCCATGAACCGCCCCTTGTTGTTAATCAGGCGCAGGGTCTCTGGGGCCGCCGGCACGACCGCCTGCGGAAAACGCTCTGGCTGCTCGGCGAACTGCTCGGCCAGCTTGCCTGGCAGGAACGCGTCAATGCGCAGCACGCGCAGCAGGTCTTCAATGTAGTCCAGGTAAGGCTCTGACTCGATATTTTTCGGCTCCAGCAGGGTGGTCATGCCGCATTCGCGCGCGGCGTCCAGCATGGCGTGATGGGGGTCAGTATGCGACACGACGACCTCATGGCCGCTGTACTGAAGTGCGCGCAGCTGGTCGGCGGTGCCCGTGAAATTCTTGTTGAAATAAACCTTCATGGTATCTCCGGAACGTAAAACGGCAGGCGAAAGCCTGGGGTGTGAAGACCGACTTCGGGAGAGCCGCCGGCGAGAACGGCTCCCTCCGAGCGGCCCTGGACAGCTGTGCAGCACAGGGGGCATGTTAGTAAACCCGTTCTGGGCTGCGGGCCTGACAGACCGAAGCCGTCTGACACGCCCAGGCCGTCCGCTCTCGGGTTAAATTGGCGTCCTGTGCGCTGGGGAGGGCCTCAGACCACAGCGGCCCTGACGCGGCTCAGGCCAGGCTGCTCACGGCGATATGGGTCGGGGTCAGAAAGACCTGACCGGGGCCGTCCAGGGTGTACACCAGCCCTTCGCCGCTGCGCAGAGAATTGCGCAGACCGCGCACCAGCGGCCCCAGCCGGGGATTCATGGTGGCGGTGTACATCAGCATCATGTCGCCGTCCACGGTGACGGTTTCACCTGGGGGCACGTCCAGCATCTCGATTTCGTGCACGCTGACCGGGGACTCGATGACCAGGAGGCCGCGGCCGTCCAGGCGGGGCTGCATGAGCCCGTTGCCGCTGAGCGCCCCCTGCACTTTGCTGTGCTGGTGGGTGCTGAGCCGCAGCGTGCCCTGCGCGGCGTAGTAGGCCTTATCGTCCACCAGCATGCTGTCGCCACTTTCCATGTTGGCAAAGACAAAGTGCTTGTGGGTGGGTTCCGTCCAGACCTCGCCGGTGCCCGAGACGCGGGTGCCGTAGGCCGATTCGCCGGTGCCCGCGCTGCGCATGGCGCGGCCAAGGAAGCCGCCCGCCTGGCCCGGCTGCTGCTGAATCACCTCGTATTTCAGGCGGCCGTGGGCGTACGAGAGGATGCCCGGCTCCAGAACCACACTGTCTTCCTGAAGCGTGAACTTGATCTGGCGCTGGCCGGTGTCGGCATAAATCTCTCGGAAGGTGGGTTCCTGCCCAGCAGCCCCCTGAATCAGCTGAGAGCTAACCTTGCAGATCGCATACAGTTCGGCCGTCAGACCGCCGTTCTGTTCCCTACTGAGCGCAATGCGGTAACTCATGTCCCTAGAGTAAGTGAGGGTGAGCGGCTTGTGCGGAGATCTGAGCTGCGCCCTGCGGTCAGGAAGGCCGCAGAGGCCTCAGCACCGGGTTTAAGCAGGCTGATGACCTGTAGGGACAAGCCCTTTGACCCCAGCTCACATCTTCTGTCACAGGGGTCGCACGAGAGTTGGAACAGAATTTCCCGCTAACGGTTCATCAGCAAGGAAGTGACCTTCTACATGGGCGTCGAATCCCTGTCGCCTCAGGCAGGTGGCTCAACAAGCCAGCTGGAGGAAGAATATAGAGTCTGCGGTCGCAGGGCTAAAGTTCCTCATCGGGTAGGACCCGGCGTACGAAGCGGGTGAGCACCTGCTCGTAGCGCTCCGGATTGATGTTCCAGGGCCGGACGTGCTCTGCCCCCTCGAAACGGTGGTACTCCACGATGTCGGGCCGGGCATGGGCCAGCCGTTCCACATGCGCCACGGGCACCGTGCGGTCCGCGCTGCCGTGAAACAGCAGCATCGGGGTGGTGAAGCGGTACATGACGCTGTGGTGGTCGATGGCGTCGAAGTCCTGCCCGCTCTTGAACACCGTCAGCCACTCCACCAGTCCAGCGAGGGGCAGCAGACGGTAGCGCCGGGCGTAGTGGCGAATCAGGGAGCGCCACTCCAGCGGCGGCGAGTCCAGAATCACGCCGCGAATTAGGGGAGCCAGGGCGCTGTAGCGCAAAAAGGCCAGTGTAATTCCGCCTCCCATGCTAAAGCCCATCAGCAGCACGCGGCGCGCGCCGTGCTCACGGGCGTACCGTACCGCCGCCTCCAGGTCCTGCCACTCCTCGGCGCTGAGGCGGTACACGCCCTGCCGGGTGCGGGGCGCGCCGTGGGCGTTGCGGTAGGTGATGGTCAGGCTCGACAACCCCAGCCGGGCGAAGGTGGGCAGAATGCGCAGGGCGTCCTGCCGCAGGCCCTTGTAGCCGTGGGTCACGATCACCCAGTCGGTGCCCGCCGCCCCACCGCCCGGGCCTCCGGGCACCAGCCAGGCGGGCATGAGGCCGTGTTCTGCCGGAACGAGCACGTCCTCGTATGGCAGGCCGCGCGAGGCAGGGGTGCCCAAGCCCACCGTGCTGGGCCGCACCTCCTGACCTGGGAGCAGCGCCGCTTCCTGCCACTCCACGGCGCGGGTGACGGTGCGCCGGGTCTGCTCCAGTGTGGGTCCGAGTTGGGCAAGGAACCGGACGCCTGCAGGATCGTCCCACTCCAGCCCCAGGACCCCGGGACGAATGGTGGCCGGGTTGCGGGTCAGAAGGAGTCTGGGGGGCTGCCCATCATCCAGAACGCCGAGTACACGGGTTCGGGGTACGCGGCGACGCACCGCCGGAGCCCACACGAGGGCATCAGCGAAGTGCCAGCCCGTGCTGAGCAGCCCGGTCACCGCCACACCCAGTCCCAGCAGGACCCAGGGCAGACGTGAACGGCGGCGCGGCGTGGCAGAAGGCGGAAGACTCACTCCAAAACGTTGACATATGCCCACAGCATCGGTCATTCCCTTTTTTCTTCATCGGCTTGTGTTCGGGTTTCTCAGTGCACCCTGCGATGAAGGTTCAACCAGGCAGCGATACCGACAGTTCGGTCCTTGACCCGGCTCTGGAAGTCGGCTTCACGGTCGGCATGAACTGACGAACCGGCATAGCTCCGATTTTACTCATGCAACACGGATTCCACGGCAAGAGCACTCCAGGGAGGTGCAACGGGGGCTTCTCTTTAACACCTGCGGGACCCGACGGGAACAGGATGCAGGGCTGCAGGTGTGGGCACCAGCGATAACGCAACGTTATGGTGGCTCACGGCCTCCTGGCCTCCCAGCGTGTGGGCTCCACGTGATTCACACCACACCGCCCTTAGAAGGGCGCACACTCGGTTCAACTCGGTGACCGGCCTTCCGTCTGTCCGAGCGCCTCAAGCCTTGAGGCAGCTGCGGCAGTCGCAGACCTGCGGCGGTTTGTCTGGTTCTGAAGACCGCGTCCCATCCCGCGATCAGTTCTTCTGCACCCGCACGCTACTAGCGTGTCTTCCCACGCCGGGTGACCCTATGACGACCGACCAGTTGACAAGCCTTGAACTCCACCTTTCCGCAGAAGCGCAAGCCCAGCTCGACGAACTGCGCCGCCTGATTCTGAGGTGCCAGCGCCACACGGACCAAGCGAGCCTCTTGGTCCGTCAAAGTTCTCAACTGGTGGAAGCGAGTCTAACTTGCATGAACAGCAGTGCTGGCTCAATGGTCCGTCACGGAGCTGTGGACCTCGCCCGGCGTTCGAGCTGAAGCCTGTCGCGCACGCTGCCCTTCTATTGGAGTGCCACCACGCCGTCCACCTACAAGCGCCACAATAGGCATCATGGTTTCTGCTCCCATCGTCGTCGTCGGCGCATCTGCCGGCGGCATCGAAGCCCTTCAAGCCCTGGTCGCCGGACTCCCACACGATTTTCCAGCGGCGGTCTGCGTCGTGCTGCACCTGAATGCCTCCACCCCCAGCGCCCTCCCAGACATCCTCAGCCGGGCTGGGCCGCTTCCTGCGCACCATCCCTCCGACGGAGAGGCCATTCGCCCCGGCTGCATCTACGTCGCGCCCCCGGACCACCACCTGCTGGTCGATGGGGACAGGCTGGGTATCAAGAAAGGCCCCAAGGAAAGCCGCTTCCGACCAGCGGTCGACGCCTTATTCCGCTCTGCCGCACATACCCGCGCGCCGAACGTGATCGGCGTGGTGCTCTCCGGCGTGCTCGACGACGGCACCTCGGGCCTCTGGAACATCAAACGGCTGGGCGGCCTGGCAGTCGTGCAAGATCCCGCAGAGGCCGCCTTCAGTGATATGCCCCGTCACGCCCTCGAACAGGTGGAAGTGGATTATCAGGCCCGTGCTCGGGACATGGGCGCTCTCCTCGCCCGGCTGATTCGGGACTCTGCCCCTGCGCAGACAGAGGTTGACATGAGCGAACAGGAACGGGGACGCCTCAAAATGGAAGTCCAGATGGCCGCCGAGGGACCGGAGTCTCCAGCAAGCGTGGGGCGCCTCGGGCCTTACACCCCGTTTACCTGCCCGGAATGTCACGGTGCCATGGTGCAGATTCAGGAGGAGGAGGCGCTGCGCTTCCGGTGTCACACCGGGCATGGTTACACGGCGCACGCCCTGCTGGCCGAGCTGTCCGAGAGCATTGAGGACAAGCTCTACCAGACACAGCGGGTGATGGAGGAAAGCTTTCTGTTGCTGGAGCGGCTGGGCCAACGGCTGCCGGGCGCGCGGGCGGAGGCCCTACTGAACCAAGCCCAGCTCCTTGAGCAGCGGGCGAACCTCCTACACCGTCTGGTGCTCACCTACACGCCCTTGGCAGATGCAGAACCCTTACCAGAGTGACGCCTCGCCCAACTTCAAGAATCACTCCCAGGTTCCTGCGCGTCTCCGGTGAGATCCTCGCCTTCCACTGCCGCACGGCGGAGCAAGGCCGTCACGTCTTCGAGCTTGAGCAACAGCAGGACACCTGCCCGGTCATCGCTCACGATGGGTTCCACCTCAACCTTCATCCTGCGCCTGCCTAGATGGGGCAACTGGAGGTCGATGACCCGGTCCACGACCCCTTCTTCTGTGGCGACGACGTCGTGCAGCAGGCCGATCAGCTCCGGCGTATCCAGCGCGAAGTTGCCCAGGTTATATACGCGCTCACCCTTGACTTGCGCCCAACTGGCATGCAACAGGCTCAGCAGGGCGCGGTTAGCGGTCAGAACCCGCAAGTCGTTATCCAGAATCAGCAGGGGATCGTGGAGGCTGTTCAGGACCTGCTCGGCGTAGGCAGCCGTGTCCTGAACCTGCTGCTCCAGAGACTTGACGAGGTGGATGTTGGTAAACGCCACCACCACGCCGTCGATGAAGTTGTCTGAAGTACGGTAGGGGGTGATCCGCATCAGGTACCACAATCCGTCCCGCGTCTGGACCTGCGCCTCGAAGACCTCCAGGGTGTCCAGCACCCGGGCAATGTCGCGCGCGAGGAATTCATACTGCAAGTTGACGCTGATGTCGCTGATAGGCCGTCCCACATCCACCGGCATCAGGTTGATGACCTGCGAGATCTGCGGGGTGAAGCGCTTGATCTTGAGGGCGTTGTCCAGGAACACCGTGGCGATGCCTGCGCTGTCGAGCAGGTTCTTCAGGTCGTCGTTGGCCTGGGCGAGGTCGTGAATCACGCGGTGGTGCTCCGCGTTAATGGTGGTGAGTTCCTCGTTGAGGGACTGAAGCTCTTCCTTGGAGGTGGTGAGTTCCTCGTTGGTGCTCTGAAGCTCCTCGTTGGTCGTCTGAAGTTCCTCGTTGGCGCTCCGGAGTTCCTCCATGGACACGCCCATCTCTTCAACAGTGGCCTGCAACGTTTCCTTACTGTACTGAAGCTCACGTTGTAAGGTCAGCATTGGGTCGGCCTGGTCTGGTGGGGTCGGCACCGCCCCTCCCTCCGGCCGCTCCTGAAACTCAATCAGCAGGAGGCCGGGCATGAGTCCCGGCACCGGACGTACCGTGAGGTCCACCGTACGGAGCAATCCCTCCACCTCAACGGGGACGCCCGCCCGCACCACCTCCCGGCGTTCCGAAATGGCCTGCCGCACGGCGGCGGGGAGTTCGTAGCGCAGGTTTCCGCGCGCCATCTCGAAGACGTTGGTCAGCACCGTTCCCGCCGGCAGTTCCAGGTAACGGGCGGTGGGGCCGTGGACAAATAGGATCTCGCCCGACTCTCCCACCATGACGGCCGGCGGCACGTGCTGGGCGAGCAGCAGACCCTGCGCGAGTTGCGCCACATTTTCCGTTCGAGCGGGACGCGGCGGCGCCACGCTTCGGGGAGGAGAAGGAACCAGACTGTTGGTGCTGAACACCTGACCGACTGGCAACGCGGCGGACACGCCGTCGCCACGCTGGTGGATTTTCCAGCGCAGGTTCAGGGGGCTGAAGTGATCCCGGTCCCGACCGACCGTCTCGCTCGCCCCCAGGAACAGCAGGCCCCCCGAGCGGAGAGCAAAGTGAAACACCGACATGATCTCGGCCTGCAACTCGGATGACAGGTAGATCAGCATGTTGCGGCAACACAACAGGTCCAGCCGCGTAAAAGGGGGATCCCCGAAGGTGTTGTGAATGGCGAACGTCACCAGATTCCGGATTTCCGGGCGCACCTGATACCCGCCGTCTTGCTTGTGAAAGGCGCGCTGCAGTCGCGCTGGCGAGACGACGTACTCGATCTCGCGGGGGTAGAGCGCAGTACGGGCCTTTTCAATGGCTTCCGGGTCGATATCTGTGGCGAAGACCTGCACCTTGAAGGCCCTCTCGTCCTTCAGTTCCTCCATCAGTTCGTGCAGCACGATGGCAACCGAGTACGCCTCCTCGCCGGTTGAACAGCCTGCCACCCACACCCGGACATTGTCCATCTCCTGCTTGTGGGCCGGGATGTAGTCCCGCAAATGCTCCTTGAGTTCGTCAAAGGCTTCGACGTCGCGGAAAAAGCTCGTGACGTTGATGGTGAAGTCCTGAAACAATGCCTGAATCTCTTCTGGGGAGTCCTGAAGAAGTCTCAGGTACGCGGTGATGTCCTCCAGACGGTGGCTTTTCATCCGGCGGTCAATGCGCCGCACCAGCGTGCTGCGCTTGTAGCGGGTGAAGTCATGGCCAGTGCGGACCCGCACGAGGCGCAGGATCTTTTGAAGCGGCGCACCCGGCTGGCCGCCCTCGTTTGACACGTCTTCCGTGCGTAACGCCGCCTTCTGGGTCACGAAGGTATAGAGCCTGGGAGCCAGTTCCTCAGCGGGGAGCACGTCGTTGGCGAGCTGCGTTTCGGCAGCGCTGCGCGGCATGCTGGGATACTCCGCTGTCTGGGGGTCTTGCACCAGCACCAGGCCGAAGTGTTCCCGGATGGCCTGCACGCCGCGCGTCCCGTCACGGCCCATCCCCGATAGGATGATGCCGACGCCACGCTCGCCCTGGTCGGCGGCGAGCGACTCTAGAAAATGGTCGATGACCTTGCCCTTCGCCAGCTCGAGGTCGTCGAGAAGCAAGATGCCGTTCATAATGGTGAGGCTGTGGCCGGGTGGAAGCACGTATACCTGATCAGGCTGGGCCGCCAAACCGTCCTCAATGAGAACAATGGGCATGGACGTACAGCGTTGCAGAATATCGGGCATCAAGCCTTGGTGGTGCGGGTCGAGATGAGGCACCACCACGAACGCCATGCCGCTTCCCTGTGGGAGGCTGAGGAAGAAGCGCTCGTAGCCGTCGAGTGCCCCCGCTGACCCGCCGATGCCCACGATAATGGTAGGCCGCGTGGTCAGAGTACCCACTGGCTCGGTTGGCAGGAGTGTAGGTGCGGTGGTGACTGGACGTTCATCTGACATGATCGAATCCTCGAAACCATAGGCTTTTCGCAGTGCCCTCGGGTGAGCGCGGTCCCGGGAAACTGAGGACGAAGTGAAGTCCACGCTGATCTACAGTCTTAAGGACTGGGATATGCTGACGTTTGAACCCACGCCGTTTGGTTTCATTCTCCCGACTATTTGCATCAAAAACCAGGTTGGATGTGACAAACTGCCACGACACCCCCCCGAACCAGCAGGCCGGGCCGAACTCAATCAGGTGTCAACGTGAGCAGAGAACCCGAAGGTACCGACGACCTGCGTGAACAGGCGGAACGTGAACTTCAGACGCAGCCGCCCGTCACGTTGCCTTCCGTGCCCAATGATCCGGAGCAATTACTGCGGGAACTTCAGCAGGAGCGCCAGGAGTTGCAGGTCCATCAGATCGAACTGCGTCTCCAAAACGACGAACTCGTCCGGACCAATGCCGAGCTGGAGGAGGCCCGACAGGAGTATCAGGAGCTGTTCGATCATGCCCCTGTTGGCTACTTGACGCTCGACGGGGCGGGCAGCGTTCAGCGCGTGAATCTCACGCTGTGCCGGATGCTGGGCGTGGAGCGGGCCCGGCTACTGAACCGGCGGTTCTCTGCGTTCCTCGACCCGGCGAGCATCAGCACCTTTACACTATTCCTGCGGCGGATGATGGAGCACTCCGGGCCCCGGACCGCCGAACTCTGGCTGGTTAGTGCGGCCGGCACCCGCTTCGCAGCCCAGATTGAGGGCGAGGCGGTGCAGCGTTCTGGGGAGCGCGGCCCGCACGCCCGCCTGACTGTTACCGACATCACGCCGCAGCGCCAGGCCCAGGACGAGGTGCTACGGCTCAACGCGTCACTGGAGGAGCGGGTCAAGCAGCGAACTCAGCGGGTTCTGGAACTTAACGGGGAGTTAGAGACGTTCGTGTACGCCGTGACCCACGACCTGCAAACGCCCCTGCGGCACATCCGCAGCTTTATAGGTCTGCTCGTGGAACAGTACCAGCCTCTGGGAGCGGAGCAGGAACGTTACGCGCAGCACGTCGAGCATTCGGTGGACCGTATGGAGCAGCAACTCAGCACGCTGTTGACCTTTTTCCGTACGGGGCAGGGACGCCTACGCTTTCAGGAGGTCAAGCTCGACTCCGTGATGCAGGAGGTCCGCAGGGACTTTGCGGCGGACTTGGAAGGCCGTGATGTGCAGCTGACAGTCGACGCGCTGCCCACCGTGCACGGCAACAGCCTCGCCTTGCAGCTCGTGTTTGCGAACCTGCTGGGCAACGCCCTCAAATTCACGCGAGGCCGCGCCCCTGCCCGCATCAGCGTGTTTGCCCGTGAGAACGAGCGCGAGTTCATTCTCGGCGTGCGTGACAACGGAGTGGGGTTTAACATGCGTCAGAAAGACCGGCTGTTCGCCGTGTTTCAGCGGCTCCACCGCCAGGGGGAGTTCGAGGGCAGTGGCGTGGGGCTGGCGCTGGTCCGGCGGGTGGTTCACCGGCACGGCGGGCGTACCTGGGCGGAGGGTAAGGTGGGCGAGGGAGCCACCTTCTGGGTGAGTCTGCCCCGAACTCCCCAGAGGGAGGACCTGGCGTGAATGGCCGCTCCGAAAGCGTGACCGGGCCGCCATTGGTGGTCATCGGCGGCTCCGCTGGGGCACTGGGTGGCCTGTTGGACCTGGCGGGAGGGTTGCCGAATGACTTTCCGGCGGCCCTTTTGGTGGTCGTGCACATTCCTCCAGATCAGCCGAGTGTCCTGCCCGAATTGTTGAATCGGGCAGGACCTCTGCCCGCAAAGGCCGCCGAGGACGGCGAGCAGTTGCAGGGGGGGCACATCTACGTTGCGCCTCCAGACCATCACCTGCTGGCCCGGCACACCACCCTTCAACTCTCACGTGGGCCGCGCGAGAACCGCTCCCGGCCGAGCATCGACGTGCTGTTTCGCTCGGCGGCCTACAGCTTTGGACCGCGCGCAGCGGGCCTCATCCTGTCCGGTATGCAGGACGACGGAACATCCGGCCTCTGGGCGATCAAGCAGTTCGGCGGAACGGCCATCGTCCAGCGCCCGGAGGAAGCCCAGTATCAGGACATGCCGCTCAGTGCCGTGCGGCAGGTTGAGGTGGACGACATCCTGCCCGTGCATGAGATCGCTTCCCGACTCGTTGCCTGGGCGGACACCCTGGGCACCAGAGAGGTGAAAGTCAGCGTGGATCAAACGGAACGCAGGCGTCTGGGCCTTGAACTGGGCATCGCGGGCGAGGAGGCTTCCTTTGAGGCGGGCATCTTGAATCATGGTCCGCTCTCGCCCTTTACCTGTCCGGAGTGCCACGGGGTGATGATGCAGATCAAGGAAGGTCGCCTCACCCGCTTTCGCTGCCACACCGGGCATGCCTTTACCTCCGGCACGTTGATCTCCGGGGTACGTCAGATGGTGGAGGACTCGATGTGGTCCACCGTACGCGCGCTCGATGAGCAGGTAATGCTGCTGGCACACCTAGGCAAACACCTCCGGGAGGCCGGGCAGCCCGATGAAGCCGACCACTTGCATCAGGAGACCCAGGAAGCCACGGAACGCATGCGCTTGCTGCGCCGCGTCGCCCTGCGGCAGGAACCTCTAGCGTAAGGGTCTGAGCGTGAACCTTTGGCCAAGTGGGGGACCTGTTGGTGGACCACGGCTATCCAGGCGGCCACCCCTGTTGCTTGATCATCTGTTACTGGCGTCGCCTCCATTGCCGGACTTCCACGTCTGCGGTAGTGTCGTTCACTTCGGCGTAGCGCAGCGTGGTCTGGATATGCTGATGGCCCAGCCGCTTCCGGATGGTCGCCAAGCTGACCCTGCCGTTCATCAATTCGGTGGCGTGGCTGTGACGTAGTTGGTGCAGCGTGCAGGTCACGCCTGCACGCGCCGTATACCCCTGCCAGCGGCTTTGCACGCTCTGATACCGCAGCGGTCCGCCGCGCCCATTCTTCGTTGCCTGAAACAGCAATCCGTGGCCAGCGTCCGCAGGGTGCGCCGCAACGCGTTCACCAGCTTGGGGTCGTCCAGCAGCACCGTCCTTTTCCGTCCACCTTTGCCCAGCACCGTCAGGTGTTCGTCCCCCCTGGTCAGATCGAGGTCCTCCAGGTGGATGTTGAGCGCCTCCCCGATCCGCAGGCCCGTCTCGAAGACCAACCGGAACAGCAGGGCGTCCCGGGTCTGCTCTGAAGGAATGGCGGCGAAGATGCGTTCAACCTCGGCGCGTCGCAGGCCTCGCGGATGTAGAGGCGGGAGGCGTTGACGTTCCAGGTGCAGGGTGGGGTCCCGGTCCAGCAGGTCACGCTGCAAGGCCCAGCGGCAGAAACGCTCGAAGGTGGTCTGCTTGCGGCTCCGGGTGGCCGGGGCCCACTGCGGATGGGCCGCGAAGTACCGACCAAGCTGTTCTCCATCCAGACCCTGTTCCTGTAACCAAGCAATCAGGTGAATGAGGTCCGCGCGGTAAGCGCGGACCGTGTTCGGGCTGCGGGTCAGCTCGCTGAGGAAGCGCTGGCTTTGGTCCTGAAGGGTAGCAATATCCATGTCGATTTCGATTCCCGCGATAAGTGTAGAACGAGGTGCATGACCTGGGGAGCTTGGACTGGCTGTTCATCGAGGACTGGATTAGGAAATGCTGTGATAAGGGAAATTCCCGCAGGCTGCCATGCCCGTTGAATTCCTGACCGATGAGCAGGCCGCCCGTTACGGCCAGTTTGATGGTAATCCGACACCAGAGCAACTGGCCCAGTACTTCACCCTCAGCGAGCAGGATCACGCTTTGGTTGCCCAGCGCCGCCGCAAGCACAACACGCTGGGCTTTGAGGTACAACTCTGCACCTTGCGGTTTCTGGGCACCTTCCTGACCGATCCTCTTCGAGTGCCGCTCGTCGCGGTCAAGCACGTGGCCCAGCAACTCCGATTGCCCGTCAAAGTGTTCAGCAAATACGGTCGCCGCGAGGAGACCCGTGGAGAACATCAGCGCCTCATTCGTGACTATCTGGCCTACCAGACCTTCAATGGGTTTCAGGCGGTTCGTCTCATCCGCTGGCTGTTCGCCCAGCTGGCGTTGGGGAACCCACGCCCCATTGAGCTGTTTGACGGGGCCACCGCTTACTTGGAAAAGCACAGAATCATTCTGCCCGGCGTCACGGTGCTGGCCCGTTTGATCGCTCGGGTGCGCGAACGGCACGCCGTTCGTACCTTTGAGGGACTGAGTCAGCGGCTGACAGACCACTAGATCGCCACGCTCGAAGACCTGCTGACCCTCCAAGAGGGACAGCGGCATACCCCACTCGAGGTGCTCCGCACGCCGCCCACCCGGGTGTCTGCACCGGCACTCTCAGATGCGCTAGCGCGAATCGAACAGGTTCGCGCGCTTGACATCGCCAGCGTTGACCTCGCCGACGTGCCGGATGCACGCAAAGGCGTTCTGGTGAGGCACGCCCAGACGGTGCGAGTGCAGGTGATTGCCCGGATGGCCGCAGAGCGTCGTCAGGCGACGCTGCTGGTGTTTCTTCAGCATCTGGAACGAACCGCCACCGATGACGCCCTGGCGGTCTTCGACGCACTCATGGGCAAGCTAGCTACCACCGGCGAGGCCCGCCGCAAAGTCGATCGGTTGCGAACCCTGCGCGACCTCGATCATGCGGCGCTCCTCCTGAGGGCGGTCGCCAGCATCGTGATGGATTCGGAGATTCCTGCACAGGGCATTCGTGAGGCGGTACGGACCTGCGTGAGTGAGCTGGATGTTCAGGACGCCATGGCCACAGTGGCGCTTCTGGCCAGTGAGGATGACGATCCGGCACCAGAAGCCCTGCTGGGCTCCTACACCACGGTGCGCAAATTCCTTCCCCGAATGCTCCACAGCATCACATTTGAAGGGACACCCAGCGCCAAACCCCTGCTGGATGCCTGGGCCTTTCTGGGTCGCATAGAACAGGGCGGTCGGCCCAAACCTCGTTGGGCAGATGCACCACGCATGGTGGTGACACGAACCTGGGAAAGACGCGTCTTTCCCAGGTCCGGTGAGGTGAATCATCAGGCCTACACACTCTGTGTACTCGAACGGCTTCAGCACGCCCTCAGGCGCCGTGAGGTCTTCGTCACCTTGAGCGTGGCCCATGCTGACCCACGGGCTGAGCTCCTTCAAGGGGACGCCTGGCTGACCGCCAGAGACGATGTGGTGCGAGCTCTGAACCGCTCGGCTGAACCGGGGCCTGAATTAGAACGTCTGCGTGCCGAATTAGATATAGCTTACCGCGCCGTGGCGCAGGGCCTCCCAGGCAACGAGTCGTTGCAGCTCACCACCCAGGATGGGCATACGCGTTTGACCCTGACCACCAGTGACCCGCTGGAAGATACCGCGAGCCTAAACGGTTGCGGGCGGCGGTGGCCGCCCGCCTACCGACCGTCGATCTGGCCGAACTGCTGATAGAAATTCACCGGCTCACTGGGATGGCTGATGCATTCACCCACGTGGCCGACGGTCGCGTGACCGCCCGTGATTTCGATTTCCCGCTGACCATCTGCGCGGTCTTACTCGCTCAGGCGTACAACATCGGTCTGAAAGCCGTGGCCCGGCCAGAGATTTCTGCCCTCACCCTGTCCCGGCTCTCCTGGGTACAGCAGAACTATGTGCGGGCGGATACCCTGGTGGCCGCGAATGCCCGTCTGGTGAACGCGCAACTGGATCCGCCCCTGGCCCAGATGTGGGGAGGTCGCGTCCGCCGACGGGCTACGGTTTGTGGTGCCGGTTCGCACGGTTCACGCGGGCTGGAATCGGAAGTACTTCGGCGCGCAGCGTGGCGTCACGTACTACAACTTCACCAGTGACCAATTCACGGGCTTCCACGGTATCGTCGTACCAGGCACCTTGAGCGATGGTTTGTACATTTTGGCGGGCCTGCTGGAACAGCAGACCCGCCTTGATCCTCGAGAAATCATGGCCGATACCATGGGTACAGCGACGTCGTGTTCGGACTGTTCGCCCTGCTTGGCTACAAGTTCAGTCCCCGGCTCGCCGAGCTGCCGGATCAGCGCTTCTGGCGACTGGACCGGGAAGCGGATTATGGGGCACTCAACGACTTGGGCCGCCACCGCCTGAATGAGCGGTTGATCGCTACGCACTGGGAAGACATGTTACGGCTCGCAGGATCACTCAAGCTGGGCAAGATAGGAGCGACAAGCGTGATGCGCACCTTGCGACGGGGAGGCGGTCTATCCGGCTTGGGGAAGGCTGTGGCCGAGTTGGGCCGGATTGAAAAGACCCTGTATCTGCTGCAATACGTGGATAATGAGGCGTATCGGCAGCGGATTCTGCGGCAACTGAACCGGGGTGAACTGCGCCATAGCGTGGCGCGGGCGGTGTTCCATGGACGCAAGGGCGAGATTCGCCACAAGTACCCCGAAGGCATGGAAGATCAGCTAGGGGCCCTGGGGCTGGTAGTGAACGCCATCGTATTGTGGAACACCCGGTATATAGAGGCGGCGCTGACAGAGCTGCAACGCAAAGGGAAGATTGAGGACGAAGGCGACGTGGCGCGGCTGTCCCCCCTGCTCCACGAGCATGCTCAGATGCTCGGTAGATACGATTTCACCCTGCCTGAGGAGGTGGCTGGGGGCAAACTCCGGTGCCTGCGTGATCCAGACTCGCTCGAAGCGTATCTCGCACAAATTGATTGAGGAAATGCCCTGTGAGAAGAGGAAAATCAGTCAAGTGCAGGGTCTAAACGCCGATTCCTGTTCCACTTCTCGCGTCAAGCCTCACAAGGCACATGGCCCGGACAGGCTGAGCGCAGACCTGACTGTGTGAGCTCGTAGAGAGCAGCCAAGTACTGAAGCCTTGCCGTCAACGTCCGCAGAAGCCCGAGCCAAGCTCGTGAATGCAGCGCTTTTGACTGGGAGAACACAGGATAAAACCCTTTGTAGCTCTGGGATGTGCAGACCTATAAAGCCTATCTCCCCATATCTGAACGGGGTTAATGAGCAGCTGGTGGGTGATGCTATTCCCCATCTATTCGGCGGACTCCCAGAGTCAAACCCTATGCCTTGGCGCCCTCACTACTCCCTGTTCTCATCGTCGCAGACGACCCTCCTGAGCAACCGGTCGCCATTCATCCTATGTCCACAAAACTGAATTTATGAGGCAAGATGAGGGCACAGCAGCCCCACTTTAAGGAGTGATCTTATGTCTCGTCTCCTTCAGGTATCACACGGCAGCGCCGCACCCACACGCCATATTGCGTCCCTTGATGCCCTCCGGGGCCTGGCCGCTTTAGCGGTGGTGTTCTTTCATCTCTCACTGATTGCACAGCAAAGTCTGGATTCTCATCAGCAAGGACTACAGACAGCGTTGCAAACGCTTCGCCTGACCCCCCTGTTTGTCTTTTTTGCCGGGTCCGAATCCGTACTGGTGTTTTTTATCCTCAGCGGGTTTGTGCTGTACCTGATGCTCAGTGGCCGGGCCATGCCGTACACAGTTTATGTTCGGCGCCGGCTGCTGCGCCTGTATCCGCCGTACCTCGTGGCGGTGCTGATCAGTGTGGTGCTGGTTGGGCTGCTTGGGGGTCACCACGCCCCAGGCTTTGGCAGCTGGGTCAACAGCGTGTGGCAACGGCCGCCGGACTTCATCACCTTGCTGCACCACGTCCTGGTGATTGGCAATCCAGACACCGAGCCGTACAACTTCGTGCTGTGGTCTCTGGTGCAGGAAATGCAGATCAGCCTGATCTTCCCTCTGCTGTACGCTGCAGTACTGCGGTTTAAACCTGCCGGGGTGCTGGCGGGCTGCCTGTGCCTCAGCGTCCTTGCCAACGTTCTGGCCCTCATCCTGGCCCACACGTCACCAGCGCTGGCGTACCTACTCACCCCTTACCTCGACTCTCTGCATTACCTGATCTTCTTCGCTGCTGGCGCCCTGATGGCCCGGCGCAGCGCCACTCTGGGCCGCTGGTACGGCGCCCTGTCCATCTGGCGCAAACTGCTGCTGATTGCTGGAGGGCTGGCCTGCTATACCTACGGCCACCTGCTCATGGTTCACTTTGGTATCGCGTCCCGCATCGGGGATCTGCTGATCCTGCCCGGCGCCTTCATGCTGGTGCTGCTGTTTTCGCACTCACAACGGGTCATTCAGCTGTCCCAGCACCCCGCGCCGCAGTTTCTGGGCCGCATCTCCTACAGCCTGTACCTGTACCACGGCGTCATCCTGCTGGCGGTGGTGTTCGGCCTGGGCCGTCACCTCGCCCTGGTGCCGTTGCTGCTGCTGGCGCTGATCCTGATTTTTCCTGTGTGTACCCTCGCTTACTCCGCCGTTGAACAGCCGGCTATTCAGTGGAGCCGACGGGGCGCCCGGCGGTCAGTGGTTCCGCCTGCCTCTAATTAAGGAGGTCACCGCTGTTCTGTTCATACATCAACCGCAGCGGGCTGCGAGAAAGAGCCCTGGACGAGGCAGAAGAGGCTCTAGCGCTTCCCAGATTTGGTGGCCTAATTCTCTCTAGCCCTACCCCCCGGCGTCTGGTCGGTGCAGTGAATGACCGTTGACCAGCTCACCCAGACCAGCGCAGGCCGTACCTTAAAGAAACAGAGATTGACTGCCTGCCAGGCTTCTCGCTCATCAGGGCCAGCTGTTAAAGGTGCCAACCATGGAACACGACGTCAGTCCCTCTTCACTGGGTTCAGCCCAGCTTCCAGACCTCGCGCCGCCGCTGGCGGCTCTGCCCTCTTCCCCACTGACCCGGCTGCTCAATAGCCTGGCGGTGCGGCCGGGCCTGGCGCGGGGCCTGTCGGACGGCCTAATTGTGCTGACGGTCTGTCTTGGTGGTCTTGGGGCACTCATTGGATTTCAGAAACTGTCGTCGGTTCAGCGCCCACCTCTGGCTGGGATGGCCGAACTGCGCGCGCAGCTGCTGGCCTTGCCACCAGAGCTCGACACCGCACAGGACACCACAGCCAGTGTGTCCGCGCCTGGCGTATCCCTGCTGGTGTCTTCGGGGGCGGTGGACCGGTCACCAGACCGGGTGAAGGTCAGCACGCCCCGCCCTGAGCCACGCCCCAAAACGGCTGTTCACGTCAACCAGGCGGGCGTCCGGGCCGCCACCCCCAACACTCCGCTGGCCAAGCCCATGACTGGCGAGGCCAGGACCGTCATCCTGCGCCTGACCCGCGTGGCCGGGTTCATCATTCCCGAGGCGGTGCTGGAACGGCCCACTGGGACAACCGACGTGGCGCGGATGATGGCCACTGTCGGCAGAACCGTCCCCGCGCGCACCCTGCTGGCCCTGCAAAATGCGCCGTCTGACCCACAGGTGATTGCCAACCTGACCCAGCAGCTCCGCAGCCCTGTGTCCCCAGTGCCCGCCCCACCCCCGGTGCAGGCAAGACCAGCCGCCGCTGCGGCGCCCCGGCCCACGCCACAGCCGAGTGTCTCCAAGGTGCCGGAGTCGGCCGCCGACCTGGTGCAGGTGCCCCAGAAGATCCCCACCGTGATTCTCAGCACCGCCTCCGCCACGCCCGCGCAGCTGGAAGTCATCCTGAATGACCCCCTGCCCGTCAACTGGCTTCAGGCCATGACCGAGCAGGCGGTTACGCCACTAACTCCAAGGAATTGAAGCGAACAACAGAGCGGGTGCTGTAGCGTGGTACAGGCGCTGATGAGACCGGCGCGGGGGCACAGGCAAGGTCAGTTCAAGATCCCTTTGCGCTCATTCCTGGCTTCGGAGGTTGCTCTGCTGCTCATCACCTGTGGGGAAGGTGCCATCAGAATCCCGAGGCTAGAGGCACAGCTGCCCTCTGAACGTCTTGAGCTTTGAATCGCCATCGAAAGAAGGCCCTGGCGGCTCCGGGCTCGCCGTGGAGCGCTGCTTCAGTGGCACGGCAAGCTGCTGACATTGAGGGCTGGTGAACCACACATTTTTTGGATCAGGGTTTCCGAGCCTCTCCATTAGCAGCAAGAACTTTTCACGCAGATGAGGAGCAGTGCTCTTCGGCAGCGCATCACCAGACCTTGCGTTCTTTTCGGTTCAACCCAGGATTCAGTGGGGCCTCTGGCCGCGGCCTTCTTGTTGACACTGCCCACCCCAGTCTCTCCGGCCATCCACACCCTTTTCCCTCATCAAAACCAGCGCCAGCACGCGCTGGATCTATACTGCTGGCGATATGAGTGAGGCCTTTGCCGACACCACGCCCCGCATCCTGCAGCACCTCACCGAAACCCTGGCGGCGGCCCGCACCCAGACGGCTGTTCTGGAAGCCGCTCTGAACCCCACGATCACAGCGCTGGGGGCCATGTCAGGCGCCGTTCTTCTGCTTGATTCTAAGACCCAGGAGTTGACGGTGCGGGCCGCGCAGGGACTGGCCGCCCGCACCCTCTGGCAGGACGGCCCACTCACCCCGGGCACCCCAGTTGGCGACGCCATCATCCAGCGACAGGCCCTGTACTTCGAGCATCCCGGTGACCTCAAGAACGCCTATCCGCACCTTGAAGACCAGACGGGCGGGCTGCCCGCTGCCGCGACCGCCATCCTGCCTCTTTCGCTGGATGAGCAGGTGCTGGGTGTTCTTCTTCTGGATTTCAGGGAACCGCATCAGTTCACCGCCGACGAGCAGCGCTTTCTGAGTACCATTGCCGCGCAGACTGCGCTGGGTCTGGACCGGGCCACCTTGCTGGAGCGCCTTGACGGCGAGGGCGCCCGGCGTCAACTTCAGGCCCGCACACAGGAACTTGAAGCGGACCGGGCCTTTCTCAGCACCACGCTGAACAGCCTGGGTGAGGCCATCATCGTGTGCGATGCGCAGGGCCGCCTCGTCCGTTTTGCGGGCCTGGCCGCCGAGATGCATGGGCAGGACGCCGAGCCGATTGACCCCGAGCAGTGGGCCTCCCAGTACAACCTCTACCTAGCGGACTGTTCCCGGCCCCTGACCCTGGCCGAGGTGCCGCTTTACCGGGCCTGGCAGGGCGAAGAGGTCCAGAACGTCGAATTCGCCATCTGCCGGCCTGACCACCCGCCCCGGTACGTCGTCGCCAATGGGCAGCCGCTCTTCACGCCTGACGGCCGCCCCAACGGAGCCGTGGTCGCCCAGCGGGACATCACCACCCTGCATGTTCAGTCCCAGCAACTCAGCGAGCGCACCACCGAACTGGAACGGCAACGGGCCGCGCTGCGGGCTGAACAGGCCGCTTCACGGGCATTTGTCACGTTTACCGAGGCGGCTGGCCGCACCCAGACCGTTGAAGAACTCGGTCACCTGGCCATGACCACGCTGCATGTCATTCTTCCTGACGTTACGGCCCTCTTTTACGAGCGGGCAGGCGCGGCCTGGATGCCGTTGGCCTGGACCCCAGACATCGCCCCGGACCTGCTCACGGTCTTGCAGCGTGGCCTGCCGGCAGACACCCCCATTCTGGTTCAGATGACCGCTACGCGGCAGCCAGTTTTTCTGGACGGCTGGCAAGAAGAGGAGCAGGGGGCCGCCCACACCGCCGCCCACTACTCTGCAGCGGCCTATCCCGTCGTGCAAGGTGGCAACATCACCGCGCTGCTGAGCCTGGGACTGCCCACGCAGGCCCCCTGGACCGACGCCCAACGTGAACTGGTGCTGGCCCTCGGCCGGAGCTTCACGCTGCTTCACGACCGCCTTTCGGTCGCGCGGCAGGTGCAGGAACAGCGCGACGCCGCCGAGAAGCGCAGCGAAGCGCTCGAAGCGTTCGCCGTCATGTCCCGTGACCTGGCGGGGGAAGCCAATCGCTACGCCCTGGTACGCCGGGCCCAGGAGATCATGCTCTCTTTGCTGACGCCAGGGTACGCCCTGTACTGGGAGCAGGCGAGCGACCACTGGGAACTGAAGTCGCAGGTGGGCGACATCGGCAACCCCGAATTGCAGCAACTGGTTGATGACTACGGCCTGCCGCTGGACGCTCCGGCCCTTCATTCCACCTGGCTGACTGGCATTCCCAACTACCAGGACAACTACGCGCAAGGGGCCGATACACCCATTGACATGATTCGGCATGTGAATGCGGCCACAGCCTTCCGGGTGGTGCTGCACGGCCAGCCGATTGGGATGCTGGCGATTGGCCTGTTTGACCAGCGCGTCTGGACCCCGATGGACAGGGCGGTGCTGGAAACGGCCATCTACAGCCTGGGGCTGGTGCTGGAACGCGCGCAGAGTATCGAGGCGCTGGAGCAGGCCAATACCGAGTTGCAGATTGCCAATGAAGAACTCCACGCCTTTACCTACAGCGTGTCCCACGACCTGCGCACGCCGGTGCGGCATGTCAAGGGCTTTACCGAGCTGGCCATGAAGACCTTTACGCAGGGCCAGACCGAGAAGGCCCAGCGCCACCTGGGCATAGTGTCGCAGGCGGCCGACCGCATGACCGAGATGATTGACGCCATGCTGGCCCTGTCCCGCGCTGGCCGGGTGGAACTGCTGTTCCGTCCCGTGCCGCTTCAGACGCTGGTGCAGCAGGCGCAGCAAGACGCCATGCTGGAATTCCCAGAGCAGCCGGTGGACTGGCAGATTGAGCCGTTGCCCGCCGTACGGGCCGACACGGCCGCGCTGCAACAGGTGCTGACCAATCTGCTGAGCAATGCCGTGAAGTTCGCGGCCCTGACGCGGCCCCTCCAGATCCGGGTCTGGGCTGAGGAACAGCCGCAGGCATGGGCCGTGTTCGTGCAGGACACGGGCGTCGGCTTCGATCAGGAATATGCCGGGAAATTGTTCGGGGTGTTCCAGCGCCTGCACACCCAGGATCAATTTGCAGGCACGGGCGTGGGGCTGGCGACCATCAAGCGCATCGTGACGCGGCACGGGGGGCAGGTCTGGGCGGAAGGCCGCGTGGACGCAGGAGCAACGTTTGGCTTCACGCTGCCGAAGGGGCCTTAAGGGCAGGGGCTGTGGACTTGCGCTGCGATGGCTAAGGGGCGGTAGTCCGACGAGCCTGGAGATGGCCGCCTTCTTCAATGGCTCAGAAATTGGAGGAGAGGCCAGAGGAAGCTGTTTCGTCTGTGCCCCGCAGCGCGACTTTGCCTAAGTGCGGCCTGGCGGCCAGCAGATAGCCCGACCTGGATTGGACACTGACAGCGGTGGCCAGATGAATTGAGGGTGTAGGGTGGAGTATGCGAGGGCGAGCGTACAGCGTGGACTTACGGGAGCGCATTGTGTGGGCCGTACAGCAGGGCATGAGTCAGCCGCAAGCCGCCCGACAGTTCAGTGTGAGTGTGGCGAGTGTGGAGCGCTATCTGCGACTGGAGCGATTGGGACAGGGGTTACACGCCCGTCCTCGACCAGGACGCTCACCGAGTGTCCTGCCACCTGGAGAGCACGAGGACTTGCGGGCGCAGGTCCGGGCGTACCCGGACCTGACGCTGGCCGAACATGCGGCCTTGTGGGGTGAGGGCCATTCGGCAGTGTCGCCCAGCACGCTGGTTCGCCGGTTCAAGACCTTGAGACTGACGAGAAAAAAAGACACTGGCCGCCAGTGAGCGCGATGAGGCATGGCGGGCGCAGTTCGTCGCTGATCTTGCCGAGGTGCTGCCCAGCGACTTGCTGTATCTGAACGAAAGCGGCTTTCAGACGAATATGACCCGCACCCATGCCCGTTGTCCCCGGGGACAACGGGCCACCGACACCGTGCCGCGCAACCGCGGGAAGATCCTCACGCTGTTGTGTGCCCTGACCCTCGCTGGACCGACCGCCCCGCTGGTAGTTGAAGGCGGGGTGAACGGCCACGTCTTCGTCACCTACGTGCGAGAGGTGCTCGTCCCAGTGCTGCGTCCTGGACAGCTGGTCGTCTTGGACAATCTTGGGGCGCACCTGCGCCCCGAGGTCCGGGAACTGGTCGAAGCCGCCGGAGCCCTGCTGGTTTACCTGCCGCCGTACTCCCCAGACCTCAACCCCATTGAGTCCATGTTCTCCAAACTCAAAGCGGCGCTGCGGGCCCTGGCCGCCAGGACCCGGGACGGTGTTCTTGAGGCTCTGCGCCTCGCCCTCGACGCTGTGACCCCCTCTGACGCCCAGGGCTGGTTTCAACACGTCCTCTCCCTTCAACTCTTCCGGTGATCGCTATGAGGCCTCTGTCGGCAGGTGTTCAGCACAGTCCCGTGATCGTCACTGGCCCCTCAGAGTGGGTGGTTGACTCCGGTCCTGCTCCAGTCAACACCACTGAGGATCACGTTGGACTGACCAGTGGTAGAGAGCCTGTGCGCAGTGCCCAAGCGGTTGTGTGTGGACCCAGAGCAAAAGCCGCCTGACTTCACACGACTTGCGTCTGTGCTTCCTACACAACAGCAATTTGCTCAGGTCACGCTTGGAATCCGTCTACCTCTTCTGCGAGGCATGCCGAAGGCACTCGGCTGAAACGTCGGCGTCCCTCCATCAGAGTGCGCCGACCCTTCAGCGGCTCAGGGCCAAAGAGGGAGCAACCTCCCTATATACAGAGACCTTAGAACCCTGTGTGCTGTTTATTTCTAGGCCTTGCAGCTGCCAAATCCCATCTCTGCGCTGCTTAAACACATCTTTAACAGGGAAATCTCATGGCTTTACCACAAAAAAAGGGGCATTGGAAGCACCTCTGATCAACAGTTATCCAATAGAACCCATGTTATCTAGACAGGCCTCCACGCAGTCCCACACTGCATTTTGCCAGACCTTCAGTTACGTCAGAAACGGATCACGTGAAATTCTTTATTACGACTTTTTCGGGAGGACCCTAAGCTCTCGGAGGCTTAACTGACCGGCTGCACAGACACCAGGTCAGTCAGGTTACCGGCGGTTTGCCCCTGCAAGCCGCACATCCCCCTCACTCACTTTTCTGACATGTAGCTCTACATGTTTGCGCTGTCTGACGCACTGGAGATCTCTGTGACTTACACTGCTTCCGCTTCCCGCCTGCCTGCCATCCGCCTGCTCGCCCTGAGCGCCACCCTGCTGCTGGCCGCGTGTGGCTCGACCACCCCAGTTCCTTCTGTGCCCACCGCATCGGCTGACCAGAGTCAGGCCGCCGAGGTGGCCGCAGAAACGAATGCAACCGTAGACACTGCCGAGACGGATGATGCGACCCTGCAGGCAGCGGCCGTGAGCAACAAGGTGCAGCCTGGAGTCACCGGAGGCGCGCGCACGCAGTACGATGCCAACGCCGAAGGTCAGCAGACTGTGGTGCTGCTGGGCAACGGGAACGCGGCGACCTTCAGTGCGCCGGCCGCTGGAATCTTTACAGGCACGTTGCAGGCCCGTCAGACCGCCTACCAGGGCAACGTGATGCTGAGCGTGCGGGTTAACGGCAGCGAAGTCAAGCGTGTGGAAGTGACCAGCCTGGCCTACGCGGGCACCGCCCTGGGGCAACTGACTCTCAAGGCAGGCGACGTCATCAGCACGGTGTTTATCAACGACCTGAGCGGCGGCGGCCAAGACCGCAACGCCTACATTGACTACCTGACCCTGGCACCAGCGTCGCCCAACGCCGAAGGGCCTGCACCGGCACCCACTCCCGTTCCGGCGCCCACCCCGGCCCCCATCGCCACGCCAAGTGGCGCAGTGGACGTGAAAACTTACGGCGCCAAGGGTGACGGCGTGACCGACGACACCGCTGCGCTGCAAAAAGCCGCCAGCAGCGGCAAGTCCCTGAGCTTCCCGGCTGGCACCTATCTGGTCAGCAAGGCGGTGACCTTTAACGGCACCAACAACATCAGCGTTGTGGGTCAGGGCGCGACCATCAAGGCCAGGGGCGGCTTCAGCGGCACCGCACTGCTGCATCTGGTAAACACCACAGCCACAAAGGTCAGCGGGTTTACGGTCATCGGCGCCGGCGAGGGCACCGGCTGGGTGGACGGCATCCGCGTCAGCGGCGGCAGCGGCGCCGTGGTGGACAGCAACACCATCAGCCAGTTAGGCGGCTGCGGCGTAGGCGTGGAAAACGCCACCCGCACCACGGTCAGCAACAACATCGTCTCGCAGGTGAAGTTTCACGGGGTCTTCGGGTCGGCCTCAACGCAGCAGACCTGGCGCGGCAACCGCGTGACGGGTCACGGCTCTTCCAACCTGACGGCGGGCATTGGCCTGCTGGGGCAGCTGGGTGACACCTACCTAATTGAAGGTAACCTCTCGGCAGGATTTGGCAACACCGCTATGAAGACCGAAGGCACCTCGAACGTGACCTTCCGGGGCAATACGGTGGAGGGCTTTGCCCGCGACGGCATCAAGATCATGCCGCTGCCCGAGAAGGGCGTGAGCCAGGTGTCGAACGGTGTCATTGAGAACAACACCGTGCGCGGGTTCTCGGGCGCCGACGTGTACGGCTCGACCGCACTGCAAATCAGCAGTGTGATTGGAGGGCGCGTGAGTGGCAACACCACTTACGGGACCTTCGGGGCCAATGCTGGCGGCAAGCAGCCTCCGTACGGCTACGAAGACGCCATCCGCCTGCAGGCCCACGGCAGCGGCCCAGTGCCCCGCGACATCGTGGTCACCAACAACAAGGCCAGCAACTCCTACGTCGGCCTGCGCCTGATGGGCAACAACAACACCGTCTCGGGCAATACCTTCCAGGGCAGCGCCCAGCACAGCGTCATCTTTAACCAGAACGCCACCGGCAATAAATTTACGGGCAACACCTTCTCCTCTGCCGGGTCGGTCGGCGTGATGTTCGACCGGGGGGTGTCCGGCACCACATTCAGCGGCAACACCTTCAGCAGCATGGGGACGGGCATCTACGCCGCCAACGGCGGGAACAACAACAACACCTTCACGACCAACTCGTTCAGCTCGGTGTCCAAGGCGGTCATCGTGGCGGGCAGCGGCAACACCTGTAGCGGCAACTCTGGCAGCGGCGTCGCCAGCACCTGCCAGTAAGACGGCCTTCATCTGCCTGCATCCAGCAACGAAGTCCAGACCCCGTTCATAACGAGGCCGCCGTTTCCGAAAAGGAGCGGCGGCTTTGCTATAGACGAGGTAGGACCTCTGACTAATGGCTTTCCGAACATACAGGACTAGAACAGGTGTCTTCCTGCCGGACCCGAGACCTGCTCTCTGCCTAGTTCCTCCGCCCGAAGTGAAGACACATCAGGAACGGGCGGCCAGCGCCGCCAGGCCAGGGGTCATGGCCTCCCCGACCTGTGCCCAGGACATGGCCTGAGCGACGGTGTCCCGGCCAGCCTGGCCGTAGCGCCGGGCCAGGGCCGGCTGGGACAGCAGGGCAAACAGCGTCTGGGCCAGGGCGTCCGGGTCGCCCACCGGCACCAGCGAGCCGTTCAGGCCGTCCGTCACGATTTCGGGAATGGCGGCGTGGGCGGTGCTGACGCAGGGAAGGCTCATGGCCATGGCCTCGCGCAGCACGTGCGGAAACGGATTGAAGATGCTGGGCAGGACAAACAGCGTCGCGTCCTGGAAGAGCTGACGCAGCTGGCCCCGGTCTTTGACAGGCCCAAACCACTCCACCCCTGGAGTGCCCGGCGGCACCACCCGCTGCCTGGGGCCCACGATTTGCAGCTTCGCTTCAGGCAACTGCTGACGGACCAGGCGCCACGCTTCAAGCAGGGTGTCGCCGCCATTGCGCCCGAATTCGTAGGCCACGAACAGGGCCGTCTGCTGACCGTACTCCTGCTTGCCCACCTCGTCGAGCGTGAAATTGGCGCCGGCGCCCACAGCGACCACCTTCTGCGCCGGCACGCCGTAGTCGTCAATCACGGACTGCCGGACCGCCTCTGACATGGTGAACAGCAGGTCGGCCGCGTGATAGGCGTCCTGTTCCAGCAGCAGCCAGTCCTGCCGTTCGCGGCGGCTCATGGGATTCCACTGCGGATAGTGCTGCAGGGTCAGCGCCATGGTGTTGTCGAGGTACAGCGCCACAGGAAACCCGTGGCCCGCCACCGAGAACATGCCAAAAATCTGGAGCGCGACATCAAAGTCAGGGCGCTGGGCCTTCAGGCGCCGCAGGGCCAGCGCGCTCTGCGCCCGGAAGGTGCGGGGGTTGAGGTTGGCCACGCCTTTCCAGTGACGGGGGTGTGGCCGGAAACTCAGGGCGTAGTTGGCATACTGTGACCAGCTCGTCAGGGCCGGCGTGAAACGGTCAACAATCTGCGCGTGACTATCCAGCGCGCGGTACACCGAGAGGTTGCGGCCACGGGCCGTTCGGAAGTCAGCGGCGCCTTCTGTATCAATACCAATAAGTCGGTACATGGCGTTCTCCTTTACTGCGCGGCGCGGTGAAAGGCGAGCCAGCCGCCGCGGGCCACCGCCGCCGCCCGGGACCACTGGCCGCGCAGCATCCGCTTGAGCAGGTACAGGCCCGGCCCGGCCAGCAGCGGCAACAGCGGCACCGGCGCGTGACGGCGAAAAAACCGGACCCCGCTTTTGGTGAAATTCAGTTCCCAGTCCAGACTCTTGTGGGTCAGGGTGCTCAGACCCATGGAGGCCGCGCCCAGGTGCCAGGTCCGGGCCGCCGCCGCCACGCCCAGGCCCCACCCCGCGCGCCGCAGCCGCAGACTGAAATCGGCGTCTTCCCAGTACATGAAATACCGCTCGTCCAGCAGCCCCACCTCTTCCAGCGCGCGGCGGCGCACCAGCAGGCTGGTCCCGGACAGAAAATCAAGCTGCGCCCAGGGCACCGGGGCCTGAAACAGCTCGGCGCGGCCCCGCCAGAGGTCAATCCACCCCCCGCCCCAGCCCTGCACCTGCTCCGGCTCACGCATGGAGTACAGCACCGACGCCACGGCGCCCAGCCCCGGGTGCCCGGCCGCCACCTCGACCAGCGCCGACAGCGCCCCAGGGTCCACCGCCGTGTCGTTGTTGAGAAACCACACGTGGTCTGCGCCGCGCCGCAGCGCCTCACGGGTGCCCACGTTATTGGCGGCGGTAAAGCCCACATTCGCCGGAATCTGAAGGATGGGCAGGTCTGGATACCGCGCCCGCAACTGGGCCACCGAGTCGTCGGTCGAGCCGTTGTCCACCAGCACCACGTCGGCGCGTGGGTAGTCCAGCGCCGCCAGAGACCGCAGGCAGGTGTCGGTATGCCCCCACCCGTTGTAGTTGATGACCACGGTGCCCACCAGGGGCGGGGCGGCCGGCTGAACACCAGGGGCAGGCGAAGCAGAATCAGTCATGGGGCACTCCTTGGGAGGGAACGGGAAAGGTCAGGGGTTCAGAACGGACCGGAGACGGCGCGGCGCGCCAGGCGTCACAGCGCGCGTTGAGAAGGGCGCCACATACACTGAGGACGAAGCTCCAGTCAGTGGTGGTAAAGACCACGGTGTACAGACCCACCAGGGCGATAAAACTGCCGGTCATGACCACCGGAAGCACCAGGGGTGAGGCAGGCCGAGTCACCAGCACCCGGAGCAGAGGCTGAAGCAGGGCAAAGCCCACCAGCAGGGCCAGACCGGCGGCGCCAAAGGTCCAGCGCACCGAGTCGTAGGAGTAATGCAGCTCGTTGGTGACCTCGCCGGGCACGGGATGCTCGATGCTTTCGGGAATAAAGGTGTTGGTCCCGACCCCCAGTGCCTGCTCCTCGGGCGTCTCGACCATGCGGTAGGCGGCGCGCATCTGCTCCACGCGCCAGTCGAGGTTGCCCTGGTCCAGGCTGAAGCGCTCCTGGTTACTGAAGCCAGACGCCACCTGGGCCACCGTGTCTGACAGCGGCGTGGCCACCACCACCAGGGTCAGGCCGGTCAGGGCCAGCAGCGACATGAGCACCAGACGGCCCTTGCGCCCGGCGGCCACGCGACTGCTCGTGAATTTCACCAGCAGCAGCAGCGCCGTCACCACGACGGCGAACATCATGATGCCGCGCGACAGATTGACGGCCAGCGCCGCCGCGAACAGCACCGACCGGACCAGTTCCAGGGTGGTTTGCCGGTCAGCGGCCAGAAAGAGGTTACGCAACGAGACCATCAGGCCAAAAAACACCAGCGGCATCCCCGGATAAAAGATGCGCGGCAGCGGCCCAACCCACTCGTAGACGGTGAAGTCATCGGCAAAGCCGCCGGAGGTGATGGCCAGGCCCGGCACGGCGAAACTCAGCACCGCGCGCGCCGCCAGCAGCGACGCCACCAGCATCAGTGTGCGCTCGATCTGAGCGTCGTCGCGGAAGCGCGCCCACACCCACAGGTAAGGCGCCATGAGAAAGCCACTGAACTTGTACAGGTAGGAAAAGGCGCCGCCCGCCGATTCACCGGTGGCCGAGAAATAGAGCATGTGCAGGTAGGGCAGCAGGGCCAGGAGCACGACGCCCCCCAGGGGCACCCGCTTCGAGCGCCAGACGGCGAACACCAGAAGGCTCCAGGTCAGCAGAAGCAGGCCCAGCTGCGCCGCGCTGCCCAGAGAGGGGTCCAGCCGGCGCGTGACCCCAAACACCGACAGGGTGCCCAGATACAGGCTGAACAGGCCCGCATGAACCCACAGGTCCACGTCGCGGCGGCGCAGCTGCATCTCAGGCCTTGGCCGGCCGGCCAGCCGCCGCAGGCCGCAGAGTCTGCCGGTGCTGAAGGTACAGCGCCGCCCCCACCAGCAGTTCGGTGAGCAGCACCGCCTCGGCCATCCCCAGTGGGCCGCCGCCCGGTACCAGCGCCACAATCAGCGCGGCGTTGAGCAGCGCCCCCCCGGCCACCGTGAGGTTAAAGGCGCGGTCATGGCCCAGGGGCACCAGCCAGAACAGCCCAAACACCATATTCACGCCGATGACCAGAGGCAAGGGGGCCAGCGCACGCAGCACCGGCACCGCCGCCTCAAAGCCTGGCCCCAGCAGCAGGGCCACCAGCAGCGGGGCCGTCAGCCAGGTGCCAGCGCTCATGAGGGCGCCCACGCCGCCCATCAGCCACAGGCCCCTGGGCAGCAGGGCCTGAAGCGGCGCTGGCCCGGCTTCGGCCGCCTGGGCAAACCGGGGATACAGCGCGCGGTTCAGGGGCGTCAGGAGGCCTTGCACTGCCCGGACAATGCGCTCGGCCCCGGCGTAAGCCCCCACCAGGCTGGCCGGCACGAACAGGCCCAGCAAAAAAGCGCTGGCGGTGCTGTAAAAAGCCGCCGACCCTCGGAACAGAAACAGGGGCCAGCCCAGGCGCAGGGTCCCCCAACTCCGGCGCCAGGTGGGCCTCAAAAACGGCGTGTCGCGGTGGGCCAGATGCAGGGCGTAGGCATTGGCCAGCAGGGTGGCGCCGGCGGTCAGGGCCGGTACCAGCCAGGCGTCCGCTGGCCGCCGAATCAGCAGCAGGATGCCGGCGGTCACCGCCACCTTGGCGGCGATGTCCAGGCTGGCCACGCGGGTCAGGCGCTCTAGGCCCTGGAAGTACCACAGCAGACTGAACGCCTGCGCGGCGCCCCAGGCGACGGCGGCCCAGAGCAGCAGCGGCTGGTGCAGGGCCGGCACCGTCGCCTGGGCCAGCAGGGTCAGCCCTGCCACGCCCAGGGTCATCAGCAGCCGGGCGCCCAGCACCCCCGACAGCAGCTCGGCCCGGCGCCCCGGCTGGTCCTGCGCCCGCGCCACCTCGCGGGTAGCGGAGAGGTCAAAGCCGTAATCCACCAGCAGACAGACCACGCCGGCAAACGCCTGGGCAATCGCCAATGCCCCCCAGGCCTGAGGCCCCAGGGTCCGGGCCAGAAACGGCACCGTCAGCAGCGGCAGCAGGTAGGTGGCCAGTTGCACCCCGTACAGGGCCGCAATATTGCGCGGGGTGCGGCGGCCTGCCTCAGGCGGGGTCGCAGTCATGCATGTTCCGCTGGCAGCCCACTGGGATGGTAGCCGTAGCCGTACCCATAGGCGGTGGCCATATGACGGGGATCAATCTTATTAAACGCCACTCCGATCACGCTGGCGCTGGCCAGTTCCAGGGTGTCCAGCAGCCGCTGCACGCCCGACATGTTGGCCTTGCCCGGCTCCAGCACAATCAGGACGCCGCTGACCATTGAGGCCAGCTCCAGGGGGTCAGAAATGGCCAGGGCCGGCGGCGCGTCCACCAGCACCACGTCGTAGCCCTGAGACCAGGTGTGCAGGGCGGCGCGAAAGGCCTCGGTGGGCAGCCGGGTGGCGCCGCCCTCGTGGGGCGCCGTGACCACCAGGTGCAGGTGGTCAGTCAGGCGCCGGGCCTGAGCGGCCTCGGGGTTACGCAGCGCGGCCTGAAGGGCGCGGGCTTCCTCGCCGGGAAACGGCGCGGCCTGGGGCAGGTTGACCCAGCTGGCGGTTTCGGCCGCCAGGCCCCAGAGGGCGCGCTGGGTTGGGTGCCGCACGTCCGCCTCGATCAGCAGGGTGCGCAGGCCACCCGCCGCAAAGCTGCCGGCCAGGCCGGCCACCAGCGTGGATTTACCGTCGCCGGGCAGCAGCGAGGTCACCATCACGGTTTTGGGCTGCTGACCCAGGCGGCCGCGGATGTTGCTGGCCAGAAAGGTCACGCTGTCGGCGCCTTTGCCCTTGTGCATCATGGTGAGCACCGACTGGCCTTTTTTCACCACGCGCAGCCGGGGCACCTCGCCCAGCAGCCGCAGGTGCATGCCGCGCAGGTCAATGTCCGAGGACACGGTCCGCGACAGCGAGGACCGCAGCAGAATCAGGGCCGTGGCCGCCAGCAGGGCGAACAGACCCGCCACCGCCGCGTTGCGCGCAGGCTGAGGCGACACCGGTTTCAGGGGCGTGACCGCCTGGGCCACCAGGGCCAGCGACCCCACCACAGCCCGTTCCAGGGCGCGCAGGTTGTTCAGGTCATTGGTGCGCACGGACTGCTGGTTCAGCAGGGTCAGCTGCTCGCGGGTGGGGGTTGTGCCCACTGGCCCCAGCCGTGCCAGCCGCGTTTCAGTGTCGCTCAGCTGGACTTCCAGTGCCTCACGGGCCGAGCTGACCTTCACGAGGCCGCGCTGGGCGTCCCAGGTAATCAGGGCGCTGGTGGCTAGATTGGCCAGCTGCGCCGCCACGCGGGGGTTGGGGTGCCGGGCACTAATGGTGTAAATACCGTTGCCGTACATGTCCACGTCGCCCGCCGCCCGCACGGTGCTGGACCGGCCAGCGGCGGCCTCGTTGAGCAGCTTGCGCTGGAGGGCGGCGCGCGCCTCGGGGGTCAGACCCGTTACCTTCTGAAGCCCGGCGTTGATGGTACGCAGCACATTCAAATTCAGCAGCGCCCCTTGCAGGGCGCCGGACGGCAGCGGCGGCGCGCTGACCAGGGTCTGGTTGACCGTCTGGTTGCCGGTCTGGTTGCCGGTCGAAACGATCATGGTGCTGGCCTTGTAAAGAGGCGTCTGCTGCTTGAAATAGGCGTAGGTGGACACGCCCACCACAGCGGCCGACAGCGCGATCACCCAGGCCGACCGCTTGAGCACCTGAAGCGAACGGGTCAGGTCAATGACATCTGGTGCGGTCCGGTCATTCATGCGCCTTTCCTCCTGCGGCGGGCCCGAGGGTCAGGAGGCCTGGGTCCGGTGTGGCCCCGCCTGGCCGACGGCGGCGCGGCTCAGGGACTGGCTCGGCGGGAACGGCGTGTGACCTGGCGACCCTGACGGCCCGCGCCGCCACCAGCCCGTACGCCACCCAGGCCCAGGCCATGGTGCCGGGCACGACGGTGGCGTGGGCGTCCCAGATTCCCGACAGCCATAGGGCCGCCACGCCCGCCAGCAGCGAGGCACCCAGGGCGTCCTGAAGGGGCGCGGCGGCCAGGGTCAGGATCAGCAGCAGCACGTATAGGGCCAAGCCGGTCCAGCCCAGCTCGATGGCGAGCTGATAGTAGTCGTTGTGGGCGTAATTCACGAAGTTGAAGGCGAGGTCATTGGGCCCTTCGGCCTGGGCTGGCCGGAAGCGGGGAATAAAGGCGACAAAGTTGCCGGGCCCCACCCCGGTGACAGGCGCCGCCTGCGCGGCCTGCGCGTCCATGGCCCAGAGCTTGCCCCGCTCGATCAGAAAGCGGTCCACACTTTTGGTCTGAATGCCCCCCATCGCCCGGTCCAGCGCCTGACGCCCCTGGGGGGTGGCCAGCAGCAGGGTGCTGGCGCCCACCCCCAGCAGCAGGGCGGCAGCGGCCAGCTGACCCCAGCGGCGCTGGCGCCGCCACACGGCCAAAACAGCCGCCAAGGCGCCGGCCAGCAGCGCGGTGGGAAGACTGGAGGAATTGGTCAGCAGCAGGGAAGCGGTCAGAACAAGGCCCGCCACCAAGCCGGCGCCGCGCAGCCACCACTGCGGGCCCTGCGCCAGCGCCCAGACGCATACCGGCAGGGCCAGCGTCACGAAACCGGTGTAATGACTGGGGTGGTAGTAGGTGCCGCTGAGGGTGGCCGGGTCAACCTGCAAGGTCCAGCCGCCCCCCAGATGCTGAACGGCCACGTAAGCCGCCATGACCGCCACCACCGCCATCAGCCAGAGGCCAAAGGCCTGGCGCCGCCGCGCTGAGACCAGCAGGCCGCGCGCCGCATAGGCCGCGAGCAGGACACTGGCCAGCAACAGGCCCTGCTGAACGGCATTGGCAGGCGCGCGCAGCACGCTCAGGCCCACCCAGGCCAGCAGGGTCCAGAGGCACAGGGTCCAGGAGGAGCGCCAGACCTGACCAGAGGCCGGCGAAAGGGTCAAGGCAGCCAGGTAAAAGCCGCCGGCCAGCAGGCCCAGCACTGTCAGACCTGCCCGGCCACCAGAAAAGGCGCTGCCCTGGGCCAGCGGCCCCCAGGCCACGAAAGCGCACAGGGCCGCCAGAGAGGCCCATTCGAGGACGCGGGGCAGGCTGGGATTCAGGGTGGTCACGGGCCGCTCCTGAGCCGCTCCTCGGCGGCCTGTGAATACTCATTGGGCTTGATGTGGGCGGCGGCCCGGTAGACCCTGAGGGCCGCCGAGGGTTGCCCCAGCTTTTCCAGGGTCTGGGCGCGGTCCACCAGCAGCCCTGGATTCCGGGGATCGTTGACCAGCGCGCGCAAGTACGCCTGATTGGCCTGACGATAGGCCCCAGAGAGGGCCAGGGTGCGGGCCAGTTCTGCGGGTGCCGTGGCGCTCAGGGGGTTCAGGGCCGACGCCCGCTCGTAGGCTGTCAGGGCCGAGGTCAGCAGCTCGGGCTTCAGGCGAAAAAACCAGGCGGCGCGGTAAGTCTGCCCCAGTTCCGCCCATAGCTCGGCCGAGGCAGGCGTGCGCCGCAGCGCCGCTTCCAGAATGCTCCAGGCCTGGTCGTACTCACCGTTCTGGCGCAGGGCTTCGGCCTGGTCGCGCGCCCGACTGGCCAGATAACCTTGAACGGCCACGCTACATAGCGCGGCCGTTCCGGTCAGCATCAGGCCAGCCGTGACCAGGGCAAGGGGTCGGGGCAGCGTCACCTCAGTTGCGGGGGGTCATGGGCGTCACCGCAGTCTGACTGGCGGCGGCCAGGGCGTTGGCGGCTGGCGGGTTATTGAGCAGGTTGGTCAGCAGATTGGAGCCACTGACCGTATAGCCCACACTGCGCAGGAACGCGAGGGCCAGTTCTGGCGTGAGGACCTTGCCCTGAATGCGGTTGACGCAGCGGAATTCCAGAAACACCATGGCCTGCACCCCCACGTTGGTGGGCTGACGCTGGAGCAGATTCAGGGTCGGCTCTGTCAGGCAGTATTTTTGGGCGTTGAACGCGCGTGACACGACCTTGGTGGTGCCGTCTTCGGTCCAACGCACACCTGTCATGGACACGTCCCCGGCCCGAGCCAGACGCATGACCAGACTCTGCGCGTCGCCCGTCAGCGGCGCGGCGGCCGCCACTGAACCCATCACCAGCACGGTAAGTAGCGCTCCGTTCCTTTGGTTCATACGTCCTCCTTGGATCACAGCGCCTGGACCACGGGCCCGGCGCTGAGACGAGACAAATGAGATACCGCTCATGATGAGAGGTGACCGCACTGAGAAGCAGTCGCTCAGGATGACTGAACGCAGGAATCTTTTAAGAAGGTGAGGCCAGTTTTGCTCATTATTCAGACAGTTCAACTGCCCAAAATGATGATCATTTTTAGGTAAGCGAGAAGGGAAGATTCACGTTTGAAACATCATTTCTCGAATCTGACTACCAATTAGCTAAGCGCGACTATAGAGAGTTTATTCATCTTTTACACAAGGTGAGAAACTTCATGGACAGAATTGACGTTGCGGCTTCGGTATGCCTAACTGATGTCCACAACCTTCCGTGGTTGAGATGACGTAAGCCAGGCTGAACGTCACGGCAGTACCTCTGCTGGCCACTGGCCGCTTTGGGCAACAGACGCAAGGCGAACATTCAGGGGCAACACCAAGGCTCTCTGCCTGCGCAGAGCCGGAGGGGCCGCATGAAAAAGTCGATTTCCAACCGAGACGTTGAGCGCATCGCCCAGCACGCTGGCCTCTCTACCCATCAGGTGCGTGAGGCGCTGGCGCTTCGGGGCACCATGCCTGCTGAGACCATAGAGCAGGTCAGGGCCAGTGCCCTGGCGCTGCGCTACACCATCAGTGCGCGTGACCGCGTGGCGATGGCCGCCAATACCTCGGTCGCCACCGTGAACCGCGCCTACCGGCCGGACGCGCGGCATCTGGTGCGGCCCGACCTGCTGCGCCGCATCGAAGACGAGGCGGACCGGCTAGGCTATACCCCCGACCTGGTGGCCCAGGCCCGGCGCAGCCACGGCAGCCCGATTGTCGCGCTGTGTGTGGATATCGAGCAGCTGTTTAACCCCTACCACGCGCAGATGCTCCTGTACCTGATGAGGACGTTCCTACAGCGCGAGCGCCACCCTGTCATTACACCCATTACCAGCGGCCGCGCCCTGCCGGAACTAGCGCAGTCCGGCGTCACGAGCAGTGTGGTGCTGTGGGAGGGCCGGCACACCCGGCATCAGGCGACGTTGCTGGCCGCCACTGGCCGTCAAGCGGTGCTCATCGGCCGGCATGAAGGACTGCCCAGCGTGGCTCCGGACTGGGTGAGTGCGTCTGAACATTTGATTCAGCGCGCACTGGACAGTGGCTACGACCTGCTGCATCTGGGGTATTTCAGCCCCGATCACTGGTTTCCCGGCGCCCGGTTAGAAGGCCTGGCCCGTGTGCTGAACAGCCATTTCGGGCCAAGGCCGGAACTGCGGATGTGGGTCAACCCGGAGCATAACCACGCGCAGACGGTCTCGACCCTGCGTCAGCGGGCCCTACACCAGGCGGCAGATCTGTTCGAGCAGCTTGCCGTCACGCCGGGCGCGCTTGAGGTGCGCCGGGCACGGCGAGGCACTGCCATTACCGAAGAGCTGATGGCCGAACTGGACTTCTGGGTCGGCGAACGCCGGCAACGGGTGGCGGTGCTGGGTCTGTCAGACCTCACAGCCCGGCTGCTGCTGCACACCCTGGAAACCGAGCGGCCTGACTGGGTGCTGGGCCGTGAGGTCGGCCTGGTGGGCTACGACAACATCGAGCCTCTCCTGAGCTATCTCCAGCCTGTGCTGACCACCGTCGCTTATGACATGGACGCGCTGTCTCAGCTGGTGGCCGACATGACGCTGGCGCCCCGCAGCAGCCAAGGGCCGGATACCTTTGAAGTCGTGCCCACCACGGTGGTAGACCGGCAGTCGCTGTAGGAAAGGTGGAGAATCCATGACCGGTTCGGCCCAGGTTAAGAGGTCGCCACTTCTGGACCCAGGCGCCCGCGAAAGGCCTTGCAGGCCCTTCGAATGGATGTCGCCTGCAACGCTCTCGCATGCAGAAAGCACCGGGGCACCGAAGCCACGTTCTTCGATGTCTCTCTATTCCGTCTGGTGGAACTGGCTTCAGTGTCGCGGCAAGACCCTCTACCAGCTCAAAGCAGAGATTGCCGCAGGCTGTCCTATAAGCGCCTGCCTTTTCTTAACTCTTCTTTATCAATTTCAAGGAGACAACCTCAGCTTTCAGGCCTTGAACTCATCTTGGCGCGCTCCCCTAGCGCCTGATCTCGGCGACAGTAGAGGGGGAAATAGCCGCCGCCCTCTCATTCTTAGCAGCTGGCTCCAACGAGATCTCCAGAATCGAAATAAGCCTAGCTGTGTGAAACCACTGTTAAGCGCCCACTCGCAAGACGCAGGGCTTCTGACAGTACAGGCGCACAATTCGATTCAAAGCAGGCCATGCGTCCGTTCACGTTTGAAGCTACCCGAACCTCCCGGGGCGTCATGACGACGCCCCGGTTTTGTGAGGTCCACTTCTCTCTGTGGCCGGCCATGAGGTGCCGCATGCTGACCCTCACACCCTCTATCGCGTAATGTGTAGTTCTTCCTACAGAGTTCGGCGTAGCCCCTTCTGCTTCCCTTCTTCCCCTTCGCTGGCCCCAGGTGACGTTATGACCTACGATTCGTCTGCACCTCTCTCCTTGCTGCCCACAACGGACATGCAGCTCCGGGCACTTGAGGCGCAGGTACAGGCTCTCCAGGTCGAGGCGGCACACGTCAGAACTCTCTTTCAAGACGCGCCTCACCCAGCCTTTCTACTCAATGACCAGGGCCGCATCGTGGAGGTCAACACTCAGGGTGCCGCGCTACTGGGGTCAATCCCCGCGCTGCTGCTGGGGCGCCCGCTGCTTAACGCGCTGGTGCCAGACAGCCAAGCTGCCCTCACGTCGCTGCTGAGTCGTGTCCTGAGCGGCCTCAGCACACACCGCCGTGAGGTGTGCTTCGCTGGGCCAAACAGCCAACCACTGGACATGGTTCTGGTCGCCAGTCTGTACGTTCGTGCAGATGGAGTGCGCCTGTGTCATCTCAGCGCCACCGATGTCACGGCGTTCAAGGCGGCGCACCAGTCTCTGCTCGCCATCACTCAGGGCATGGAACACGAGCTGCGCCGCCAGACCGTCCGGTTAAAACAGCTTGGCGATGAATTCAGAGACGTGACGCTGGCCGCCGAGCGTGAACTTGGCACCACCCTGACCCGGGCGCAAAACTTCCTGACCTTACTGGAGCGACAAACGGAACCGGACGACCGCCTGCATTCACTGAGCCATGTCGCCACAGCGGTGCAGCACACCCAGGGGCTACTGACCTCTCTGAAGGGTTACATGCAGGCCCGGATGATCCGGGCGCGACTGCGCCCTATCGACCTCAACCGGGTGCTCCGGGAAGTCCTCAAAGAGTTGGAACCGCTCCAGAGCGACCGGGTGATCCAACTGTCCCGCGTGCCGCTGCCGACCCTTCAAGGTGACCATCAGGTCTTTCAGATTATTTTCCACGAGTACCTTGCCAATGCCCTGAAGTTCACCCGGACGCGGCCACAAGCCCAGCTCCGGTTCTTGGTAAAGGAAACAGAAAAAGACTATTGGATTGGCCTTGAGGACAACGGCGTCGGCTTCAACATGCGCCAGAAGGAGAAAGCCTTTGAGCTGTTCGGGCGGTTACACCCGGCAGAGCTGTACGAAGGCGCAGGGGTGGGCCTGGCGGTGGTGCGGCGCCTGTGTGAACGCTTTGGGGGCCGGGCCTGGGGCGAGGGGAAGGTCGAGCAGGGGGCCACGTTCTGGTTCGCCTGGCCTAAGGAACCCAGAGGAGATTAGGCCGGAACCCTGGGAAAGCCTCTGCGTCAGTTCAATGAGGGCCCTGGAGAATCTCCCCGCAGGAGGGACTCCAGATCAGTCACCGTTTCGTCGCGTGGAAAGGCGAGGACAATCCGGCCCCCATTCAGGCGGGACTCGGCCCACGCCCAGCCCCCGTGCCGGGCCAGAATGCGCCGCACCTGCACCAGCCCACCGCCCTCTAGCAGTGGCACTGTCTGCTCGGTGCGCACCGCGAGGTCAAAGAGGGTGGCCGCTTCCTCGCCGCTCAGGCCTACCCCGTCGTCCTGCACCGTGACCCACACTTCACCCTCAACCTCCTGACTGGTGACGTCTATATACCGCGCGCCCCGAGTCTCACTGAGCGTGAAGGTCAGCAGCACCGTCAGGGCCTGCGTCAACAGCGCCCGGTCCGCCCGCACGATAGGCAGGGGCTGAATCAGCCACTCTGTCCGGCGCGCTGTGGTCGCCTTGGCCTGCATCTCGGCAAACAGCTCGCCCAGTGGCAACAACTCCCGGTTGAGGGTCTGGTCTTCCAGGTGGGCGAGTTGCCGCAGGTCCTGCGCAACGCCCCGGAGGCGCGCCAGCTCGTCCTGAAGCGCCGAAAGCACCTGTGGGGAGAGGTCGGTCAGCAGTTGCTCGGCGCGCCCAGGGTCCAGAAACTGGCTGAAGTAGCCCACCGGGGCTTCGAGGTTCCGGGCCGTGCGGGTAATCAGCGCCCCCAGTTCTGCATTGAGGTCTGCGAGGCGGCGGGTGCGCTCCTCTATGCGCTCTTCAAGTCCTGTGTTGAGCGCGCGCAGCTCCTCTTCTGCGCGTTTCAGGGCGTTCACGTCCGTCACCACATGCACCTGCCCGGTGATGTGGCCCCCAGCGTCCCGCAGCGGCACCGCCGAGACCTGCGTCCAGACATGCGAGCCGTCGTCCAGGGTGTACAGCATGTCAATCCCCGGCACGACCTTTTCGCCGCGCAGGGCCCGCGCGCCGGGAAAGTTATGCGGTTCCACGCGCTGGCCCTCGGCACTAAACCCGGCCCAGCGTGCCTGCCGCTCTGGGTCCAGGGAAGGCAGAAGGCCTGTGGGCAGGAAGCGGTGCAGTTCCTGGTTGCTGAGCCGCAGCGTGCCCGCCGTATCGGTAAAGCCAACGCCTACCGGCAGCACCTCGAAGATGGCCGCCAGCCGCGCCTCGCTCTGGCGCAGCGCCTCCTCTGCCTGCTTACGGTCCGTGATGTCGTAGGAAACGGCCAGAGCCGCGGAGATGCGCCCTGACGGAGTTCTGAGCGGCACCCCACGGGTAATGAACGCGCGGCCATGCGCGGTGTGTTCCACCTCGAAACTTTCGCCCGCCAGCGCCTGACGGTAGCGCATCTCGTAGTCGGCCACCAGTTCGGGGGGCATGGCCTGCGCGACAGAGCGGCCGACCAGATCTTCCGGGGTCACGCCAGCGGCTATCAGGGCTTCACCCTGCGCCAGCACGTACCGCAGCTCTTGGTCCACCACAAAAACTGCACTTCCTGGCAGATGCTCAACCAGGGCCCGCAGGCGGCTTTCCGAGTCGGTGAGGGCCTCTTCCACCTGGGCGCGTTGGGCAGCGGTCCAGGTGCGCTCGGCAGTTTCTTCCAGCAGCATGGTTGCACCAGGGGCGCTGCTGTGGGGAGTCTCAAAATGCACCACGAAACAGGCGGCCAGCCGGCCAGCCTTCATCAGCGGCGCGACCATGAAGGCGCGGCAGCCGGCGGCGGCCAAAGCCTCTTTCTGCTCTGGGGTGAGGTCGTCTGCTGCCTGAACGTCCTCGCATGTGATGAGCCGCCCTTCAAGCAGCGCCTCAAGCCGTGATGAACCGACACCGGCCCAACTGAAGGTCTGACCCAGCAACGGGTCAAGCCCACCGGCAACGTCTTCGGCCATGACGGTGTACGTCACACCTTCCCCACTGGCCTCGCCGTAGCCCACCCGACTGGCACCCAGATGGGTTCTGAGCAACCGGCTGGCTTCGCGCTGGATGAGAAGCGGCTCGGTCAGGGGCCGCAGGACGTCGGACAGGTCGAGCAAGTAAACCTGACGTTTTTCGGCAACCTTGCGTGCGGTGATGTCGTTGAAGACGGCCACCACAAACGGGCTGCCCTGACTCCCGACCCGCGAGTACTGCGTGGTGATCCAGCGGCGCATGTCGGCGTTGTAGCCCTCGGTGCGCTCCGAAACCCCGGTGCGGTAAACCCGCGTTACCGCCTCCAGCCAATGTGACTCCAGCTGTGGAAACAGCTCGCTGGCCCGTTTGTCCACGGCAGCGCGGAGGCCCGTCTGGTGCTCAAACGCCGCGTTTGTTTCGCGGTAGCAGAGGTCAGCGACCTGGCCGGACTCATCAAGGACGAGTTCCATGACGCACAGCCCTTCGTCAATTGACTCGAACAGGGTGCGGTACTTTTCCTCCGAGGCCCGCATGGCCTCTTCTGCCCGCTTGCGGTCAGTCACGTCGCTCCAGAAAATCGCCACGCCGGTGTCCTGCATGGGATAGGCGCGCATCTCAAGCCACCGAGATTGCCTATCAGGCCAGCGGTATTCGTGCTCAAGAGAATCAGGCGTGCGCTGCTGCGCCACGCGCCTGAGTAGCTCGCCAACTGGCGAGTTCTCGGTGCCAGGAAACACTTCCCAGTGTGTTCGGCCGATCAGTTCCTCACGCGGGCGGCCATCCAGCCGGAGCGTTTCTTCGTTGACATCCAGAATCGTGAAGTCATCGCCGAGCAGCGCAAAGCCCTCGGCCATCGAATCAAGCACGGCGCGCAGCTGCTCTTCACTGCTGTGCAGTGCTTCCTCCGCGCGGGCGCGCTCGATAGCCACCCAGGTGCGCTCGGCGACCTCACGGGTCAGTGCGATCTCGGCCTCGCTCCAGTCTCTCGGTCTGGTCTGATTGACCGACAGCAGCGCGGCAAAGCGGCCACCCTTGACCAGCGGCACGCCAATCACTGCCCGCGTGTCGAACGCCGCGTAAGCCGCCCGGTCCGCTGCACTGAGCGTAGAGTCAGTGTCGCTGTCGGCCACGCTGGACAGTTGCCCGGCCTGCCACTGGGCCAGCCGCCCCCGCTGAAAATCGGATATGGGGAAGCGGCCCGCGCAGCTGGGTACCCCATCGGCGTAGTCGTGCTGAACGCTCCAGAAGTCGCCACCAGGGTCTACTGTGGCGTAAAAGACCCGGTTGGCGCCCAGTTCCTGGCCCAGCAGCCGCACGGCCGTGCGCTCCATCTCGGCACTGCCGGCCAGGGGACGCAGGGCGTCACTGAGCTTGAGCAGGAAGGCCTGCCGCTGCTCTGCTTGCTTGCGCGCCTGGATATCTCTGAATGCGACGGATAGGCCACCCTGCGGGGTTGGCATCAGATGAATCTCGATCCAGCGGCCCAGCACTGGCGACACCGTCTCCAGGCGTTCCGGCGTTCTGGTCTGCATAACGCGCTCGTGCGCTTCATAGGCAGCGCTCCCGGCAGCCTGCGGAAAAGCCAAGAGGAAAGGCTGGCCGAGCACGTCAGCGCCCTGCTTGCCCCACTGGTCGAGTGCAGAGCGGCTGGCGAACAGGAACCGCCAGTCAGCGTCCAGCGCGTAGAAGAAGTCATCAATTCCTTCAAGCACTGTCTGAAGGGCATCTGCCGCAGAGGCGCTGGCAGGTACCGGGCGTTCCCCAGTCAGCGGCGGACGAGGCTGCTGACCCGTCAGGAGGTCGGCCGCCGTGCGGCCCAGCCCCTCCAACGGCTGCACCAGAGCCGCTGCCTCCCCCTCGTGGTGGGTGTCCGCCGAGCCTGGGCCCTGCGCCACGACCAGCCCCCCCGCGCCGCGCAAGGCACGCGCGCCCAGCCTCCCGTCGGCCTCCAGGCCCACCAGCATGACCCCCAGGGTGCGCGCCCCGAAACTGATCGCCAGGGAAGCCAGCAGCTGATCCAGCGGGCGTTCTGACGCCAGTTCACCCACCGGCGGCGTGAGGGCGCAGCGGCCACCCGGTTTCACTTCCAAGATCAACTGTGGCGGGCTGACATAGATGTGCCCCGGTTGAAGTACCGTCCCCTGTTGCGCCCAGTGAATAGGCAGCGGGGTGTGGCGCTGCAACTCTTCCAGAAGTGCCGCCTGACCACCGAAGGACGCCCCGATCACCACGGAAGCCGACAGGTCAGTAGGCAGGTCAGCCAAGATGGCCGCGAGTGCTGCCGTCCCATCAGCGGAAGGAAGCACCACCAGCACATCAAAAGGTGTCGCGGCAGCGGCTGAAGGAAGGGACATAGCTGGAGGCATTCTAGAGACCGCGCTGTGATGGCAGTCTGGATTAACCTTCAGGGCCGTCCATGTCTTTCGGGGGTCACCGTTGCCAGGGCCCCACATCCTCAGAAACAGGCGGCCGAGAAGACGCGGGGGCTGCCCAGGACAGAGGGCATCTCACTGAAGCAAGGTGGAGTATGCAGCGGTAGAGGATGAACACTCTGGAGCAGACATGACACCGCCTTGGCGGCCGATGTCATTTTGCTGCCGCTTACCTTGATCTGGACGCGGCCCGGCACAGAACTCGGCCGGCCACGCTCCACTCGATACGCTGAGCAAGGGTGCCCGCTCAAGTCCATACCAACCTGCCTGGCCCACTGTTTCAGTACGCCCCAGACCCCAGCAGCACCACCCGGAAGGTCCGGGCCAGAATGACGAGGTCCAGCCAGAGCGACCAGTTGCGCACGTAATAGGGGTCCCAGCGTTCCATGCCTGCGTTCCCAGCCGCCGAGCGGCCCGATACCTGCCACAGTCCCGTCATGCCCGGCTGCACCTGGGTTCTGAGTTGCCGGGTGCGGGGCAGGAGCTGCGCCTCGTGGTAGGCCGGCAGAGGCCGGGGGCCAACCAGACTCATGTCGCCGCGCAACACGTTCACCAGCTGCGGCAGTTCGTCCAGGCTGGTTTTCCTCAGCAGGCCGCCCAGACGGGTAATCCGGGGGTCCACGCGCAGCTTGAAGTGGGCTTCCCACTCGGCGCGCAGCGCGGCATTGTCGGCCAGGTGGCGCTGCAGGACCTGCTCGGCGCACGGCACCATCGTGCGGAATTTCCAGGTGAAGAAGCGCCGCCCGTGCTCTCCAATACGTTCCTGCAAAAAGAGGGGCGAGGTCCGGGTTTCCAGCCACAGCCCCGCCGCCAGCAGCAGGCACAGCGGTACCCAGAGCGGCGCCGTCACCAGCGTGCTGGTCAGGTCAAAGGCCCGCTTGAGCAGCCGGGCCGCCGGGTCCAGCAGGTTGCGTGTGAGTTCAAGGCCCAGGATGCCGCCCATGTCCACCGACATCGCCCAGAGCGACGGCAGGTCTGCCATGGCCGAGACCACCACCACCTTGCGGTAGGCGCGCAGGGTGCCTTCTATGAGCAGGGTAAATTCGTCGCGCTGAAGTTGCGGGAGGGCCACGATGGCCACCGGCGCCACCGGCCGCCCCAGGTCCAGCTCCTGCAGGTGGCCCAGCACCGGCACCCCCAGCACGCGGCCCGACGACACGTCGTCAAAGACACCGACGGGCAGGTAGCCCAGGCCTGGCGTGGCCTGCAGGGCCGCGATGACCCCTTCGTGGGCACCGTAGACCACAGTGGGCACGCCCCACAGCCGCGCCCGCATCAGCAGGTGCCGCACGGCAAAGCGCGCCAGCAGCACCAGGGGACAGGCGAGCAGAGCGCCCAGAATCAGCACCAGCCGGCTGACATCGCTGACCTGACCCACCAGCACGATGGCGAGCACCGTGACCCCGAACACCAGCGCCACCAGCCCGATGATGCGCCGGACTTCTTCCACCACCCCCAGGCCCCAGCTGGGCAGCAGCTTGTTCAGGTAAGCCCCCAGCAGCCAGGTGGCGGCCAGCAGCCCGCTCCAGGAAGGCAAAAACAGTTCGCCGAATAGCAGGCGGCGCAGACTGCCCGCCAGGCGCAAAGAGACTTCCAGGGCCAGCAGGTCACCGGCCAGCAGCATGGTGCCGTTCAGCACTCGGCGGCGCAAATACAGCAGGGCCAAAGACTGGGCAGCCTGCGGCAGAACTCGTTCAGCGCGGATGGTCAGCACGGGGGGGGCCTCCTGGCGGCAAAGGGCAGGGTCCAGGGCACCCTGAAGGGTGACTGGTCCGGGGGCTTATAGAGCTATGGGTCAGGTGGCGGGGTGGTGCAGCGGCAGGTCAGCGGCGGGCAGCGGCCCAGCCGGGCTGGCCTGCTGCCGGAAAGAGGCAATGGTGCGTTTTAGGCCCTCATCCAGACTGACCTCTGGGGCCCAGCCCAGCAGCGTGCGGGCCAGGGTGATGTCCGGCTGGCGCTGGCGGGGATCGTCGGCCGCCAGCGGCACAAAGCGGATCGGCAGCCCTGGATTGATGGCCGCGCGCACCACCTCAGCAAACCGCTGCATGGTGATGGCGTCTGTGCCGCCCAGATTGACCGGGCCGTGATAGGTCACGTCCATCAGGCGCCTTACGCCGCGAATCAGGTCGCTGACATACTGGAAACTGCGGGTTTGCTGGCCGTCGCCCTGCACCGTCAGGGCCTCGCCGGCCAGCGCTTGGTGAATGAAATTGGTCACCACCCGGCCGTCATCGGCTCGCATGTGGGGGCCGTAGGTATTGAAAATGCGGACGATGCGGGTGTCCAGGCCGTGAGCCCGGTGATAGGCCATGGTGATGGCCTCGGCGTAGCGCTTGGCCTCGTCGTAGCAGCTGCGCAGGCCATTGGGATTCACGTGGCCCCAGTAGGTTTCGGGCTGCGGGTGAACCAGGGGGTCGCCGTAGACCTCGGACGTGGAAGCCAGCAGAAAGCGGGCGCCCTGACGGCGGGCCAGGTTCAGGGCGTGCTGCGTGCCCTGGGCGCCGACCATCAGGGTCTCGACCGGAAACTGCTGATAGTGGGGCGGACTGGCCGGCGAGGCAAAATGCAGCACCCAGTCCAGGGGGCCAGCCACCAGCGGCAGCCCCTGACTGACATCGGCTTCAAAGAAGGTGAAACCGGGATGCCGCTTCAGCGCTTCGGTGTGGGCGGGCTGACCGCTCAGGTAGTTGTCCACCCCGATCACCTGAGCGCCAGATGTCAGCAAAGAGGCCGCCAGGTGACTGCCGATAAACCCGGCGCTGCCGGTCAGCAGCAGTCTCATGCGCCCACTTTGACGGCCGCCAGCCCGGACGCCGGCAGGAAAGCCGACTGGGGCTGCTCCCGGCCAATCTGTTCCAGAACAGCAGGGGCGGCGAGCGGCTCGCGGATGATGTTGCGGGCGTCAATCACCACGCGCCCCCGCATGGTGGCCAGCACTTCTTCCCAGTTCAGGCTGCGGAATTCGCTCCATTCTGTGGCGACGATGACCGCGTCAGCGCCGGCCAGCGCCGCCGACGCCGAGACCGCCTCGACATAGTGCAAGTGGGTCCATTCGCGGCGGGCGCGGGGCATCGCCACCGGGTCGTAGGCGACCACGGTGGCGCCCAGCCGGCCCAGCCGCAGGATGAAATCGTGGGCGGGCGCGTCACGCAGGTCGTCGGTGTCAGGCTTGAAGGCCATGCCCAGCACGGCCACCCGTTTGCCTTTCAGGAGGCGCACATGCTTTTGCAGTTTTTCGATGACCAGACTGCGCTGGCGCTCGTTGACCGTCATGGCGGCGCGCAGAATCGGCATGCTATAGCCGTAGTCCTGGCCAGTAGTAATCAGGGCGCTGGTGTCCTTGCCAAAGCAGCTGCCGCCCCAGCCGGCGCCCGCCGCCAGAAACCGCGTGCCGATGCGGTGGTCTAGCCCGATGCCGGCCGCCACCTCGTGAATATCGGCCCCCACGCATTCACACAGGCCAGCGATCTCGTTGGCGTAACTGATCTTGAGGGCCAGAAAGGCGTTGGCGGAGTATTTGATCATCTCGGCACTGGTCAGTGTGGTTTCTACCACCGCTGGGCGTTCATAGCCTCTGGGCCGGGGCACATGGGCCGGCGCTTCAAAACTCTGCTCGATGAGGGGGGCGTAGAGGGTCCGCATCTGCCCGGTGGCCCAGCTGCTGCCACCCAGCACAATGCGGTCCGGGTAGAGGCTGTCGCCCAGCGCGGTGCCCTCGCGCAGAAATTCGGGGTTAGAGACCACCTCGTAGTGGCTGGTGGCGTACAGCGCGGCGTGTTCTTCTAGAATACGCAGCACCCAGTCGCCTGTGCCGATAGGAACGGTACTTTTGTTGACGATAATCTGCGGCTTGCCGTCGAGGTGCTGCGCAATGCTGCGCACGGCCCCTTCCAGATACTGAAGATTGGGATGGCCGTCGGGCAGCGGCGGCGTGCCCACACAGACAAAGATGAAATCGGCCTCTGGAATAGCGTCGCTGTACTGGGTGGTCCAGCGCAGGTTGGGACTGGCCGCCTGCAGCAGGTCGTCCAGCCCCGGCTCGTAGATGGGCAGGGCGCCGGCCTTCAGGCTGCTGATTTTTCCCTCGTCACTGTCCAGACCCGTCACCTGATAGCCCAGGTACGCCAGCATAATGGCGGTGCCCAGCCCCACATACCCCGTTCCAACGATGGTGATGTTCATGTGCCCCCCTATGAGCTTGCCCACCTGCATTCCTGTGCTGCTCGTAATCTTTGTTTGCGGTAATCACGCGGCCGAAGCGAAAAATGAAGATAAAGGTGAAGGTCGCCCTGCGATTTATGTAGGTTAGAAGGACTGGGCAAGTGAATAACAGCTGGTCACCTTCTGGTCAGCTGTTACTCATGAAACACCGGGGTCACTTCTAAGGAAATCGCGGCCTATCTCATTCAAGAGCTTGAAATTACAAAGTTGACTGATGAGACAGCTCTACTTGGACCAAGTTGTGAAGCCTGAAGAATCTGAAGAAAAGTCAGGTTGACTTCAGATATCTCCCTGAGCAACTGCTTGTCAGAGCTGGGCACCAGTCGCTCATCTCACAGCCTCAATCCCAGGCACTCACAATGGGGACGGATGCCCTGCCAGCGGACTCAGCAGCGACATCCTCTGTTTTTTTGATGCCTGGTCTGCACGAACTGCCTCAAGGTTCTACAGGAGTGCTATGACGCAGCTGACCTCTTTACCCGGTGTGTCTGGGGGACCGCGTCTGACCGCGCCGCACACTTCCCGGCAGTCCCGCCCCCACCGTCCCCTTAAGGTTCTCGCCGTTCTGCCCTCGCTGTGGCCCGGCGGCGCCGAGATGCAGCTCGTTCACCTACTACTTAACCTGCCAGCCAGCGACTACCACTGCGAACTGGTCACCCTGTTCACCGTGCCCCAGCAAAACGCCCTTGGCGAGCGGCTGGCGCAGGCGGGCCTGCCCTGGACCGACCTGGGCATAGCGCCCGCCCTGGACCAGCCTATGGGCGCCTGGCACGCTGTCCGCAACCTCTGGCAGGCGCGCCGGCGCCTCCAGCAGCACATCAAGGCGTCCAGGCCCGACATCGTGTATTCGCGGCTGTGGTATGCGGGGGTGGCGGTCGGCACCCTGCCCCGCCGGCGACTGGAGTTTGTGCATGTCGCCAACGAGGAAAACTCGCTGCACAGTCACATTGACCGTGGCCGGGCCAAACGCTGGCTGCGCCGCTGGGTGGTGGGCCAGGCCGACCGCTGGGTGGCGCCTACCCAGGGCCTTCACGACCAGTTTGTGCGCCTGGGTACGCCGGCGCAGCGGGGCCGCGTGATCTACAATTCGACGCCCTTGCCGGCTCCGGCGGCGCGGCGCGCGCCCAGTTCGCCTCTGCGCGTCGCCGCGATGGGCCGACTGGTGCCGGACAAGGGCTTTGAGCGCCTGCTGGCCATTGCTGGCCGGCTGCGGCACACCGGGGTCAAGTTCCAGCTTGACGTGGCCGGTGAAGGCCCCGAGCGGGCGGTCCTGGAGCGGCAGGCGCGGGACCTGGGCCTTGAGAACACGGTCCGGTTTCTGGGGTACGTCGCGGAACCGCTGGCTTTTTTGCAGGAGCGGGACGTGTTTGTCCTGACCTCGCACACCGAAGGCTTTGCCAATGTGCTCGTCGAAGCGATGGCGTGCAGCCTCCCCACCGTGGCCTTTGACATTGACTTTGGCCCCCGTGAACTCGTGGTTCACGGCGAGACGGGTTATCTGGTGCAGGACGGCGACCTGGACGCCTTTGCTAGCTGCCTGCAAGCTATAGCGCAGGACCCGCAGGGCGCCCTGCGGCTGGGGCAGGCCGGCCGCACGCGGGCCGAAGAGCTGTTTTCGGTGCCGCAGATGGCCGCCGCCTTTGGCGCACTGTTCGCAGAAGCCCTGGGCCCACAGCTGCGCGCAGGAGGAGACTGACATGTGTGGGATTCTCGGCACCATTGCTGACTGTGACGTTCTGCCCTCGCCGCTGGACCTGCGCCCACTGCAGCACCGGGGCCCCGACGCCCAGCACAGCCGCGCGCTGGGCACCGCCGTGCTGGGGCACACCCGCCTGAGCATCATTGACCTGTCCAGCGGCGCCCAGCCCATGAGCGACGTGCAGGGGCTAAGCACCATCGTCTTTAACGGCGAAATCTATAACTACGGGACCCTGCGCCGTGAACTGGAGGGGGCAGGCCACCACTTTGCCACCCAGTCCGACACCGAGGTTATTTTGGCCGCCTACCTCGAATGGGGCGTGCCCGGCTTTGCCCGGTTGCGGGGCATGTACGCCTTCGCGCTGTATGACCACCGGCGCCGCTGCACGGTCCTGGCACGCGACCCGTTTGGCATCAAGCCCCTGTTCTGGACCCAGACGGCCCGGCACCTGCATTTTGCGTCGGAGGTCGGGGCGCTGCTGTCGCTGGCAGGCCTGGACCCCGAACTGGACCTGACCTCGGTCCTCGAAACGCTGGCCCACCGCTATGCGTTTGGCACCCACACCCTGTATCAGGGAGTGCAGCGGCTGGAGCCCGGCACCGCCCTGCTGGTGGATGACCGGCTGGATATGGTCCGTCAGGTGCGCTTTGTCAGCCTCAGTGAGGAAATCGAGCGCTGCCGCCAGAGCACCGGCGCCGTCACGCCCGACGAGGTTGAGGCGCGGGTGGCCGACAGCGTGGCGCACCACACTATTGCCGACGTGCCGCTGGGCTGCTTTCTGAGTGGCGGCCTGGATTCCAGTGTCGTGGCCCAGCGCCTGTCGGTGGACTGCGCCGGGCCGCTGCGGGCCTATTCGGTGGGCTTCCGGGGCGCCCAGAGCGAGGTCAGCGAGCTGCCCCACGCCCGCGCCGTCGCGGCGGCAATTGGCGCCGAGCTGCACGAGGTCGAGGTGGGACCGGCCGATTTTGCCGACCTGGCGCCTGTCCTGTCCGGCAGCCGCAACGGCCCTTTTGCCGACCCGGCCGACGTGGCCATGCTCAAACTGTCGCTGGCCGCCGCCAATGATGTCCGGGTGGTACTGTCCGGTGAGGGGGGCGACGAAGCTTTTGCCGGCTACCCAAAATACGCCGCAGACCGCTACGCCGGGCTGCTGGGGCCCGCCATGAAACTGGCCCGCACACCCCTGGGCCGGCGCGGCCGCCTGGGCATCGCCGCCGACGCCTTGGCCGAGTCGCGGCGCGCCGTGCGGTGGATGCGTTGGTTTGAAAACGACGCCGCGCCGCCCGGCCTGGTATCGGCCCTGCTGGCCGGCGGCGCGCAGCCCGGCCGGGCCCTGACGTGGGTGGAAGACCGCCTGGCCGGTTACCCTTCCGGCTGGAGCGACCTCCAGCGCATGCAGGTGCTGGACCTGGACGCCTGGCTGCCCAACAACCTGCTGCACCGGGGCGACTACACGACCATGCAGGCGTCCATTGAGCAGCGGGTGCCCATGCTGGACCTTGCGCTGACCCCGTGGGCGGTGGCGCTGCCGGACAGCCAGAAACTCAGTGGCCTGCGCGGCAAGATGCCGGTGCGCCGCGCCTTTGCCCGCCGTCTGCCCCGGCAGGTGCTGGAACGGCCCAAGAGCGGGTTTCGGCTGCCGCTGGGCGAGTGGCTGCGGGGCGACCCCGGCCTGCGGGCCATGACCCACGACCACCTGCTCGCGCCGGGCGCCCGGCTGCGCCAGTGGCTGGGCGCGGCGGACCTTGAACAGCTTCTCTCACCCCAGGCGCTGGCGACCACCGGCGGCGCCAAGCTGGCCTGGACGGCCCTGTGCCTGGAACTGTGGCTGGGCGCGGCGCGGCCACAGCTGGTGCCCGCATGACCCAGGACCTCTGGCCCAAAGGCGCCGCGCCCCTTGCCCGTCAGCGCCGGGCAGGCACCCGGATGGGCGCGCCCCAGACCCTCTGGATTGCCACGGCGGCGCGCGGCGGCATCCACGGCTACACCCAGGCGCTGGAAGCCACCTCTCTGTTTGCCGACTGGCACATCCGCCGCCTCGTCACCCATGACGACGGGTCGGCGACCCGGCGCCTGGCGCTGTTTGCTCGCGGCGCCGGCGCCCTGGTCTGGCGCTGCCTGACCGCCAGGCCCGCCCTGATTCACCTGCACTCGGCGGCGTATGGCAGCTTTGTGCGCAAGGCCCTGCTGCTGTGGGCGGCGCGCGGGCTGTTCCGGGTGCCAGCGGTGCTGCACCTGCATGCGGGCGAGTTCGAGGATTTTTACAGCCGCTGCCCGCCGCTGGCCCGCGCCCTGGTGCGCGCCACGCTGCGCCGGGCTGACCGGGTGGTGACCCTCTCGCCGGCCCTGGGGGCCGCCGTTACTCGGGTGGCCCCGGGGGCCCGGGTCATGGTCGCGGCCAATGGGGTCGCTCTGGCGCCGCAGCCGCGCGTGCTGGCCCAGCATGCTGCTCCCCAGGTGCTGTTTGTGGGGGTGCTGATAGAGCGCAAAGACCCGGTGGGGCTGCTGCGCGCCTGGGCCCGCTGCCAGCGTCCACCCGGCGCGCGGCTGACCTTTGTGGGGGACGGTCCCCTGCGGCCCGAACTGGACAGGCTGGTGAACGAACTGGACCTGGGGGACAGCGTGGCCTTCCGAGGCTGGCTGGACCCGGCTGGGGTCGCGGCCGCACTGGACGCTGCCGACATCCTGGCGCTGCCCTCGCACTTTGAAGGCCAGCCGCTGGCGCTGCTTGAAGGCATGGCGCGCGGCCTCGCGCTGCTGTCTACCAGGGTGGGCGGCATTCCCGACCTGATTGAAGACGGGGTCAGCGGCCGGCTGGTGCCTCCGGGCGACCCGGACGCCCTGTGCAGCGCTCTGAACGACCTGCTGAACCAGCCAGAGGTCCGCCAGCAGTACGGCGCAGCGGCGTACGCCCGCGCCCGGCAGACCTTTGACATTCAGCGCACCTGGCACAGCCTCGACACGCTGTACCGGACCCTGACCCGCACGGCACCTCGGGGGGCCCATGACTGACGCGGCAGTCGGAGGAAGCGCCCAGCACGGGGCCAGCCCCGCCGGCCGGCGGGTGCTGATCATCGTGGAAAATCTGCCGGTGCCTGTGGACCGCCGGGTCTGGATGGAAGCGACCACGCTGCGGGCGGCAGGCTATGAAGTCTCGGTGATCTGCCCTATGGGGCGCGGCCAGGACCTGCCCTTTGAACTGCTGGAGGGGGTAGCCATCTACCGGCATCCCCTGCCGCCCGAGGGAGAGGGCAGCCTGACCTTCGTGCGCGAATATCTGGCGGCGCTGTGGCATGAAACCCGGCTGGCCTGGCGGATTCGGCGTGAACGCGGCTTTGACGTGATTCATATCTGCAACCCGCCGGACCTGCTATTTCTGGTGGCCGCACCCTTTAAAGCGCTGTTCGGGACACCACTGATTTTCGACCACCACGACGCGACCCTGGAAATGTACGAGGCCAAGTTTGGCCGGCGCGGCGCCGTGTACCAGGTGCTCAAACTCGCTGAGCGCCTGACCTACGCCCTGGCGGACGTGGTGATTGCCACCAACGAATCTCTGCGCGGCTTCGCCCTGACCCGTGGGCGCAAAGCCCCGGCGGACGTATTCGTGGTGCGCAGCGGGCCCCGCCTGAAGCGGTTTGCGCCGCAGTCAGGCGGCGAGCACTTCCGGGCGGGCTTTGCCAATGTGGTGGGTTACGTGGGGGTGCTGGGCTCTCAGGACGGGCTGGACATCCTGCTGCGGGTGGCCCAGCGGGTGGTGGCCCAGGGCCGCACCGATGTCCGGTTCATGATTATTGGCGGCGGGCCTTCCCTGGAGCCTCTGAAGCAGCTGTGTACCCGCATGAAGCTGGACCCCTACGTGGAATTTACCGGCATGCTGACCGACCAGACCGAACTGATTCAGCGCCTCAGCGCCTGCGACGTATGTGTGGCGCCTGACCCCCAGACGGCCTACAGCGACGTGTGCACCATGAACAAGGTGCTGGAATACATGGCCCTGGGCAAAGCGACCGTGCAGTTTGACCTCACCGAAGGCCGGCAGTCGGCCGGCGACGCCGCTGTCTACGCGCGGCCCAACGACGAGGAGGAGTTGACCCGCCAGCTGCTGGCCCTCCTGGCCGACCCAGCCCGCCGGGCCGAGATGGGCCGCATCGGCCAGGCCCGGATGCAGGACGCCCTGGCCTGGGACCACCAGGCCCCTAAGCTCCTGGAAGCCTACGCCCGCGCCCTGAGAACCGGCGCAGGCGCCACCGCTGCTCACCGGAACCCAGCATGAACGCCGCGCCGCTGGTGGGATTGGGGGCCAGCCTGCTGCTGGGCGCCGGCCTGGTGCAGCGGGCGGAGGCGCCGTCCGGTTCCCTGACCCCGCCGCTGGCGACGGACACCGCGCCGGCAGGTGTGCTGGCGCAAGCCGCGCCGCAGCGGCCCACCGTCAGCGTCACAGCTTTTGGCGCTCGGGGCGACGGCACCACCGATGACACCGCCGCCCTCAACCGGGCGGCCAGTCAGGCGGCGGGGCGCGACCTGGTGTTCCCGGCCGGGACATACCTGATCCGGGGCCCTGTGGTGTTTTCCGGCTTCAAGGACCAGACCGTGCGGGGCGCGCCGGGGGCCACCATCCGGGCGGCGCCGGACTACCAGCGCGGCAAGGTTGAGGGCATGCTGCATTTTGACCGGCCCGTGGGCGTCACGGTGCGCGACCTCAAGGTCGTGGGTCAGCGTGTGCCGGGCGCCAACCCGTACGCCACCGTGATTGACGGCATCCGGGTGGCGCAAGGCCGCAACATCACCCTGACCGGCCTGCATATTCTGGACGCTCCCACCAACGGGATCGGGGTCGAGGACACCGACACGGTGACCCTGCGCGGCAACGTGCTGGAGCGGGCGGGCGGCGCAGGCGGCTGGTCGCACCGCACCGTGCATCAGCGCTGGCTGAACAACACCGTGATCGGGCTGGGCGACCCGGCCGGCAAGGCTCTGGCGGGCCTGGGGTTTTTCGCCACCATCGGCGACGATTTTCTGGCCGAGGGCAATGTCCTGAACAACATCTCGAACACGGCCACCAAAACGGAAGGCGTTCATCACGTGGTTTACCGCAACAACACGGTGGACGTGTTTGGCAAAGACGGCATCAAGGTTATGCCCTACACCGGCGCCACGGCCACCGTAGAGGGGGCGGTTATTGAAAACAACACCGTGCGGGCCCGGCGCAGCTGGGCGCCCGACGGCTCGGCCTACATCCTGATGCACTCGGTCAACGGCGGCCAGATTCGGGGCAACCGCATTGAAGGCACTGGCGGTCAGCCAGAGGTGTATTCGGAAGACGCCATCAAGGTCAACACCTGGGGCAATGGTCCCCCATCCCGCAACATCCTGATTGAGGGCAATCAGGTCCGGGACACCCGGCGCGGCATCCGCATTGAAGCCGATAACGTCGTGCTGCGCGGCAACACCGTCACTGGCCGGCTGCCCTGGGCCCGCAGCGCGGTCATCGTGGGCAGCAACGGCGTCTCTATCGCCGACAACCTCTTTGACGGCCCAGCGGTGGGCGTGCTGATTGACCGGGGATTTGGCCGCACCCGGATTGAGAACAACCGCTTTGATCACGTCGAAACGGCCGTGTACGCCGACAACGGCAACCCGGCCGTCACCGTCAGCCGCAATACCTTTGGAGCGGCGGTGCAGAAGGCGGTGGCGGGCGCCGTAGGCCGCGACTGCAACTTCTACAACAGCCCCGAGTGCCGCACCCCTTGAGAAGCGGAGGATAGGGCCAGAGGCGAAAGGCCTCGTCCCAGAGGGGTAATGCGGTGCAGGGGTGGGAGACAGGGGCCTCTAATTTATAGAGGCCCTTGTTCATCCACAGCGCCTTGCTGCGCTGCTGCCAGGGTCTGTAGGCTAAGTGTAAGTATCTGAAGAAAGTGCATCCAGAAAGCCGCTTTCAGGGCAGCGCGATGATGCCCTGGAGATACTCTGTGGTGACTGAGGGCGTCATGGGTCGTCTTCTTAGACTCCTGCCCCGCTAGGCACCCTTGGCATACAGGCCTAGAGCCATTTACACCGGGGGGGCTCTGGCTTCCGCCGTCAAGGCCGTCCCCAAGGAGATTGGAAGGTGTTGGCGCAACACCCGCCGATAATCAATCCGGCTGCTGGCTGAGACGCAGTTCAAGGCCCGGCAGCCCGAGCCGCAGATACCGCAGCAGGGTGGCCAGAAAGAGAATGCTTCCCGCCATTTCCAGGGCTTCCTCGGCGGTGATCAGCACCTCCATGATGAAGGTGTGCCCGCCCATCAGGGTATGCACGTACCCTTCGGCCAGTTCCAGGCCCAGGGCGCCGCTGATGTACAAAGCGCCGCTCAGCAGCATGCCCCTGCGCACCGCCTGGGGCAGATGACGCAGGAACCGCGCGCAGGCGACCATAACCGCCAGGGCCAGCAGACCGTAAGGCACCACCCAGGCGTAGTACAGCACGCCTTCCACCTTGACTAGCCGGTGTACCGGTTCAATCAGCAGCTCATGTAGACTGACTCCCTCATCAATTCCCAGAAAGACGAACAGCAGGGCCAGGCCCGTCCAGACCCGGCGGTAGGCGTCGTGGGTGGCCGCCTTGGCCAGGGCAATGATACCCAGCACCGCCGCCACCAGCAGCAGGAGCAGCGTCGAGAACAGAGAGGCGAGGTTGGTTTCGCCATTCAGGTAGGTCAGCGACACGATCAGGTCGCGCGCAAAATAATCGGGCAAGTAGGTCACGCTGTAGATGCCCCAGAACCCGAGGCCAACCAGCACCGCCGCCGTCAGCGAGAGCACGCGAATCAGGGCAGGGCCACGCAGGCGCAGAACCACACGTGAATTGGTGATGGGCACATGTGGCGCCGGCTGAGCAGAGAAGCCAGAGGTCACAGTCACGTCTTTCATGGATCTCCCTCTGGGCCGGTAATCAGGCTCTGGCCTGGGTCTGCTTCACTGCGGTTTTAGTTAGGAGGGACCGCAGACTCTTCAAAGCCCCTGTAAGAGAAAACGCCTTTTCCTCTCCCGCTCTCAGAGGGACGGCGCGGCAGACACCGGGGCAAACAGCGCGTCCTGTTCAGCCCGCAGGCGCCCGGCGAGCTGGTCAGGAGGCAGCACCACGTCGTCGTAGGTGAGTACATGGTCCTGGGGCAGGTCCCGCCGCAGTCGGGCGCCAGCCGCCAGGCCCATTGGCAATAGGCGCTGCGCGGCCGTCACGTCCGCGTTCTCGCACTGGCCATAGGTCATGTAGCCGCCCAGGCCGTCAATGGTTTCGCCGGCTTTCAGGGCGCGCTTGGCGGTCGTGACCACGTCCACGACGGGCCCGCCCAGTGCCTGCAAGACCGCGTCCCCGAACAGCACCACACGCGCCGCCGACAGCGGCACCTCGAAATGGCACAGGTGGTAGGGCGTGTAAAAGCTGTACAGCGGTCCCTCACCCAGCTTGTAGAGGTTGAGGTAGTGGCGCTGTCTGGGGTCGTCGTGGGCCGCGTATACAAAGACCCCTGGACCGGGCCGCGCGCCCACCACGTAATCCACGACCCCGCCGCAGGCCCGCAGCTCGTCCACGTCGTACAGGGCCTTGAGGTCATCCACGTGACCCGGAAAATCCAGGCCCCGCATACCGCGCTGCGAGACGCGCAGCCCCGTGCCGTTGGCCACAATCGCCTGCTCAAAGGAAATCTTGGTGCCATCGGCAAAGCTCGTGACCATGTAGGGATTCTGGCCCCAGCGCTCGGCAAAGGCCTGCTGGGTGGTCGGGGTCCGGTAGGGGTCTTGCAGGCCCTTGATGTTGCCGCACAGCAGCGGCGTGAGACCCAGGCTGCGCACGAAGCGGTAGAGATTCATCTGCACGCCCGGCTGATCGCCGTCGGCCGCCGTAAAAATCACGCCCGCGCGCTCGGCCATCACTTTCAGCAGCGGCCCCACAGTCGCGTCCAGTTCCGCGTTCATGGTGACCATGTGCTTGTGGTGTGCAATGGCCTCGACGGTGACCTGAGCACCAAATTCCACGTCGCCGGTCACGTCAATCAGGCAGTCAATGCCTTCCGCACGGCACAGCAGCCGGGCGTCCTCGGTCACCACTGGGCGCCCGGCGCGAATGGCGTCTTCCAGGGCCGCCTGCCCCGTGACCTCCCGGACCTCCTCCACACCGGCCTCGGCGTAGGCCCGCCGGGCACCGGCCAGCGTGCGGTTAGAAATCGCCACCAGCCGCATCCCCGGCACCGAATTGACAATCTGGTTGGCGACCCCGCGCCCCATAAACCCGGCCCCAATCATGCCCACCCGGACGGGCGTGCCGGCGGCCTCGCGCGCCTGCAACGCGCGGTCCACCAGAATCACGAGAGCACCGCCTCAGCGGCCAGCAGCGGCCACGCGGCGTCTTTCGCAGAGATGGCCGTGACCGCCAGCGGCCAGGCGATACCCAGCCGGGGGTCGTCGTAGCGCAGGCCCTGTTCGGCGCCCGGCGTATAGAACTCACCCACCTGATAGGTCACTTCTGCGCCGTCGGTCAGCGCCTGATACCCGTGGGCAAACAGTTCCGGGACGTACAGGGCGCGGCGGTTGTGTTCACTCAGTTCCACGGCAATGTGGTGCAGATAGGTGGGCGAGTCGGGACGGAGATCCACGATCACGTCCAGCACCGCCCCGCGCGTGCAGCGCACCAGTTTGGTCTCGGCCACAGGCGCCTGCTGATAGTGCAGGCCGCGCAGGGTGCCGGCGAGGTGGTTGACGCTCAGGTTGCACTGGGCGACCTCCACCTTCAGGCTGTGCGCCGCAAATTCATGTTGACAGAACGTGCGGGCAAAGAGGCCGCGCTCATCCTCGCGCACCTCAATGTCCACGGTGAAGGCGCCCGGCAGACGCGTCTCGGTGAACTTCATGGTCCCTGCTCCACAAGGGCCTGAACAGAAACGGGCACCGGAACAGGCGCCGGAGGCTCGGCGGGGCTAAAGGGCTCGGTCCAGAAGAAATCCTGGTCAATCTGCCCCGTGGACAGCAGGTATTCCAGCTGCTTCAGCCGGGTGTAGCCACGGGATTCAAATTCGGCCCTGGTCAGGTCAATGCGGGCAAAGAGGGCGGCCAGCTGCGCCGCGCCGCGCTCGGCATTCCACTGACAGGAAAAGCCCGGCAGCTGCCGGCTGATTTTCTCGAATGACACCCGGTAACTGCGGTTGTCTCCGCCGCTGTCGCCAAAGCTCAGGTCACAGCCTGGAAAAGCGCTGGCCACAATCTGCGCGATGTCGCGGACCCGGTAATTCTGGGCCGTGTCGCCCACGTTAAAGACCTCGTTGTGCACCGCCTCCAGAGGGGCCTGAAGGGCACAGACGATGGCGCGGGCAATATCGTTGGCGTGCACCAGGGGCCGCCAGGGGGTACCGTCGGAGGTCATGCGGATTTCACGGCTGGTCCACGCCAGACCGGCGAGGTTGTTCAGCACGATGTCAAAGCGCATCCGGGGCGAGGCGCCAAACGCGGTGGCGTTGCGCAGGTAGGTGGGCGAAAAGCGGTCGTCAGCCAGTTCGCGCAGGTCGCGTTCGACCAGCACCTTGCAGTTGGCATACGCCGTCTGCGGATTGACGGCCGAGCGTTCGGTCACGTCGTCGCCCGTGGCCACCCCATACACGCTGCACGAGGACATGTAGACAAAGCGCCGCACCCCGGCCGCTTTGGCCAGGCGCGCCAGCCGCAAAGAGCCCACATGGTTGATGTCGTAGGTGATGTGGGGCAGCAGCTGTCCCAGCGGGTCGTTGGACAGTTCGGCCATGTGGACCACGGCGTCCACGCCCTCAAAGTCCTGCGGGGTGACCTGCCGAATGTCCTTAAACTGCGTGGGCGCCGTCTGGTCCACCCCGTGGTACAGCCAGCCGCTGCGGTAATACCCAGTGTCCACGGCTGTCACGTCCATGCCGGCGCGCATGACGGCGGGCGCCACGATGGCGCCGAGATACCCTTCTGTGCCCGTAATCAGAACCTTCATGCGGGGACTCCTTGGCGGGTCAGCGAGAAGCTGCGGCGGTGGGCGACCCCAGGCACCCGCGCCGCGATGGCCCGGCCGATTTCCAGACTCGATGTGGCGGCCGGCGAAGGGGCGTTACACACATGCAGGGCATTGGGGCCGTCAATCAGCAGAAAGTCGTCCACGAGCTTGCCGTCCGGCGCCAGGGCCTGGGCCCGGATTCCCGCCGCACACGGCACGATGTCGGCGGCCGTCACATCGGGAATCAGCCGCTGGAGGCTACGGACAAAGGTGGCTTTGGACCATGACCGCAGCATTTCCTTGGCGCCCTCGCGCAGATGCTTGCGGGCCAGCGCCCGGAAACCAGGATTGGCCAGCACCTCCCGCAAGTCCTGCAAGTTGAGGTCGAGCTTGCGGTAACCTTCGCGCCCAAACGCCAGCACGGCGTTAGGCCCGGCATGCACAGAGCCGTCAATCATGCGGGTAAAATGCACCCCCAGGAAAGGGAAGTCCGGGTTGGGAACCGGGTAGATCAGGCCGCGCACCAACGAGCGGCGTTCTGGCCGCAGTTCGTAGTATTCGCCCCGGAACGGCACGATGCTGCTGCGTGGGTCGGTCCCGGCCAGCCGCGCCACCCGGTCGCTATGCAGACCCGCACAGTTGACGAGCACGCGCGCCGCGAAGTCGCCCGCCGACGTACCGATGTCGTAGCCATCGGCCGAGGCCGTGAGGCGCTCGACCTTCACGCCAAAGCGCACCTCGGCGCCGCTGTCCCGGAGCAGGTCCACCAGCGCCGCACTGACTTGCCGGTAGCTGACGATGCCGGTGGACGGTACGCGAATGCCCTTCAGGGCCTGAACGTGCGGCTCATAGGCCCTGACCTCTTCGGCACTGAGCAGCTGCACTTTCAGCCCATTGTCCAGGCCACGCTGGTACAGCCGCTCCAGCTGCGGCAGCTCCTCGGGCGCGGTGGCCACGATGACCTTGCCGCACTGCTCGTAGGCAATCCCCTGCTCCTCGCAGAACGCGGTCATGGACTGCACACCAGCCGCGCACATCTGCGCTTTGAGGCTGCCCGGCGTGTAATAGATGCCGGAATGAATGACCCCTGAGTTACGGCCTGTCTGGTGCTGCGCGGGCCCGTCTTCCTTTTCCAGCAGTACGATGCTGGCCCCAGGGTGCTGCCTGCCCAGCGCGCGGGCGGTCGCCAGGCCCACGATGCCGCCGCCCACCACTGCATAGTCGTAGCGCACGCGGCTACCAGACCTTCCAGGGTGCCTGCTGCCCCCGCCACATTTCTTCCAGCACATGTTTGTCGCGCAGGGTATCCATCGGCTGCCAGAACCCCCCGTGCCGGTAGGCCCCCAGCTGACCGTCGCGCGCCAGGTGCCGCAGCGGCTCGGCTTCCCAGGTCGTGTCGTCGCCCTCGATGTAATCCAGCACCCCTGGTTCCAGCACAAAAAAGCCGCCGTTAATCCAGGCACCGTCGCCTGTGGGTTTTTCCTGAAAGCTGCGGACGGTAAAGCCTTCTTCCATCGCCACGGCCCCAAAGCGGCCAGGGGGCTGCACCACCGTCATGGTGGCCAGGCGCTGGTGGCGCCGGTGAAACTCAATGGTCGAGGCGATGTCCACGTTGCCCACACCGTCGCCGTAGGTCAGGCAAAAGGTGTCGTCTTCCAGGTAAGGCCGGGCGCGCTTGAGGCGCCCACCAGTCATGGTCTCTTCGCCGGTATCGACCAAGGTCACGCGCCACGGTTCGGCGTGTGCGTGGTGAATGTGCGGCGTATTCGTGCGCATATCGAACGTCACGTCGGACATGTGCAGGAAGTAGTTGGCGAAATACTCCTTGATCATGTACTGTTTGTAGCCGCATAACACCACGAAATCGGTGATGCCATGAGAGGCATAGATTTTCATGATGTGCCACAGAATGGGCCGGCCACCCACCTCGATCATGGGTTTGGGCCGGACGGTGCTCTCTTCACTAATGCGAGTACCTAAGCCTCCAGCAAATACCACTGCTTTCATGGGAGCACCTCTCTTGGGATGTGCGGGCCGTCCACGGTCTCTATGGCCCTGGCGACTTGTCCTATAGCACCCGCTTTGCCAGACGCTCAGTTCTGTGTGAGCCGCATTTGAGTCCTATAAGATTGAAGCCAATGTAAACGTCTCCCCTGGAAACAAATAGACGGCACAAGCCAAAAAGGGCTGATCAACAGTCGTCCAGATTGAGCGGCTGTGCTGAGTAGCTGTTGTGCACAGTCGCACGAAATAAGCTCTGCAATTTTACTTACAGCCACTCTTCTTGCCTGTCAAAGTGCCAGGTAACCGGCAAAAAGCCTCAATACTGAGTGATTTTATTGGCCGAAAGAGAGAAGGCCACTTGTATAGAGCGACATAATGTCTCAGTTCAGAGAAGAAAATACGGGCTTTTCGATGTCTGGCTTACTCTGCTTTAGTCTTTTTTCTCATGTACGGGGGCGCTGTAGGGCGCATAAAGTGTTATGGATTCTTCCGGCCCTGAGAGTGAAGTGAGTCGCCTGGAAGCTCTGCACCGCTATCAGATTCTGGACACGCCGCCCGAGGCCGAGTTTGACCACATCACCCGCTTTGCCCAGCTCTTTCTAAACGTGCCTGTAGTCTTCATCAATCTGGTGGACCTGAACCGCATCTGGGCCAAATCCACGCAGGGCACGCCGGTTCAGGAACTTGACCGTGCCCACACCTGCTGCTCTCAGGCCGTGACGAGCAGTGAGGTCTATACCGTGGCCGACCTGGAAGGCCACCCGGACCTCAAGCAGGAAGGCCTGATGAGGCACGGCAAAGTGCGGTCCTATGCGGGCGCCCCACTCATTACGCGCGATGGCCACCGGATTGGGGCGCTGGCTGTGTACGACACCAGGCAGCGCGTCTTCACGGCGGCCGAACAGCAGTTCCTCAGGGAACTGGCCGCCATCGTGATCGACTCTCTGGAGCTGCGCCTGATGGTCCGGCGGTGGCAGGCGGCCCAGCACCGCAGCGCCTACCTGGCTCACCACGACCCCCTAACGGGCCTGCCCAATCGCCTGCGGCTGCTGGACCGCGCCCAGCTGGCCTTTCATCAGTCGCAGCGGTCCGGCGACTCGGTAGGCTTCATGATTCTTGATCTGGACGGCTTCAAGACCGTCAACGATTCGCTGGGCCACAGCGTCGGCGATGAGCTGCTCAAGGAGGCGGGGCGGCGGCTGTGCGCCTGTATCCGCCGTGACGACACGGTGGCCCGGTTTGGGGGCGACGAATTTGTGATTCTTCTGCCCAAGCTGGCCGAACCCTTTGACGCGGCGGGCGTGGCCCAGAAGCTCCTGAGCTGCCTCAAACAGCCGTTTCAGATTGGCGAACGGACCATTGAGCTGTCGGCCAGTGTGGGCATTGCCATCTACCCGGCCAACAGTCTCAATCCAGAGGAGCAGGACCCGGAACTTCAGGCCAGTGACCTCCTGCAGGCCGCCGACACCGCCATGTACGCCGCCAAAGCGGCTGGCAAGGCGCAGTACCAGTTTTACAGCCGGGCCATGACCCTCGGGGCGCAGCGCCGACTTGACCTGCGCGCCCGATTAACCCAGGCCATCCGGGACGGCCAGCTGACGCTGCACTATCAGCCGCAGGTGGACCTCCAGAGTGGACGGGTGGTGGGGCTTGAAGCCCTGGCCCGCTGGCCCCAGGCAGACGGCAGCTGGATTTCCCCTCTGGAATTCGTGCCTATTGCCGAAGAGAGCCATCTGATTCATGAACTGGGCACCTGGGTGCTGCGCACGGCCTGCGAACAGCTGGTGCAGTGGGAGCAGCTGGGGCTGGCCTCATGGGACCTGACGGTGAATATCTCGGTCAAACAGTGGCAGGACCCGAACTTCCTGACGCATGTGCAGCGGATTCTCCGTGAAACAGGCTTTTCGCCAGGCCGCCTGGTGCTGGATGTCAACGAGTCCATCATGCTGGCGTCGCCGCAGGACGCGCTGGTGCTGTCTCAGGCGTTGTCGGCCCTGGGGATTCGGGTCGCCCTGGACGACTTTGGCACCGGGTATTCCAGCCTGAGCCAGATGCAGGACCTCTGTATTCAGCAGCTCAAACTGGACCGCTCCTTTGTGCGGCGCCTGGGTGAAACGGCGAGGTCACAGGCTGTGGGCGAGGCCATCGTCACGCTGGGGCAGCGGCTGGGCATCACGGTGGTGGGCGAAGGCATTGAAACCATCAAGCAGCGCGAGCAGCTGACCCAGCTGGCGTGCCCACTGGGCCAGGGCTACATTTTTGGCCATCCCGTCCCACCGAACGTTTTTTTGCTGAAATACGCCAATTGAGGACAACCAGAATGATCCTGGGTGGGAAACACCGCGATGCTCTTGAGGCGGTGAAGAGGCTCAACCCAGAGATCAACGGCTGGGCAGCACGGCAAGTTCTGGCTTCCCTAGTGTTCAGGGGTATTACCCAGCTCGATGTCTACCTGAGCTTCTCCAAGACGACCTGGTCCCATCAGCGTAGAGGAGAAGCTTGCAGTCGCCTGTTGATTGAGGCAGCCGCACCAGCAGCAACCGCAGCCTGCATTAAAGTCAGCGAGGAATCTGCAACAGCACCAAACTCTCAGCAGTTTTCCATCTTCGTGATGGCGGCAAAGTGCCACCTCTCCCTCGAAACCCACTATCAGTGGCCAGAACTGTGTGCTGAAGCGAAGCGGCATAGGCGCCTGCCCCAGCTCCACTCGGTCAAGAGCCACTGACAATGCTGGTGGCTGCCTTCAAGCGTCTTCTGTTCTGGTCAACAAAAATGACAGCAGGCCGTCTGAACTTCAGGCGGCCTGCCCGGTATGGTAACTGGCTTCTACTTCATTTGCGCTCTGGCTTTACCGACCACCGCGCCGTTTGGGGCGTTGAGGGCCGACGCGGCCTGCGCCCGTGCCGGGCGTGCTGTCCTGTGAGCGGGACGTGGAAGCGCGGCCACCACTGGCCTGCTGAGGCCGGGCCGACCCCGACCTGGAGGCATGAGGGGTGGCCTGACCCGCACTGCCTCTGGGCTGCCCCTGTCCCGCCGAACTGCTCTGACGGCTGCCCTGGGGCGCGCCGCGGCCAGCAGATGCGCCCCCTTGACCCCGGCCCTGGCCCCGTTTTTCCTGAATGGCCTTGTCAATCCGCCCTTCGTCGGGAGTCAGCGGGGGATGGAGGGCGTCAGGCAGACGGCGGCGAATGCTCTGCCATAGGGCGCGTTGCTCGGGGATCAGCAGCACGAGGTTGGTCCCGGACCGTCCCGCGCGCGCCGTGCGGCCAGAGCGGTGAACGTGGTCTTCAGCAGTGGCGGCAATATCCAGGTGAATCACCAGACGCACCTCAGGCAGGTCGATGCCGCGGCCAGCGATATCGGTGGCCACCAGCACGCGCGACTCGCCTTCGCGCAGCTGGGTCATGGTGCGCTCGCGCTTCTTCTGATCCATGTTGCCTTCCAGCGGACTGACGAGTTCGCCGTCCAGCAAGGCGCTCAGGCGCTCGGCACGGCGCTTGACCAGAAACTTGGTGCGGCAGAAGACCACCACGCAGCCGCCCGGCTCGCGCAGCGCCTCCTGAATCTGGCCGGCGGCCAGGGGCAGCAAGTCAGTGGCCTCGGTGTTGACCAGCACGTGCGTCGCGCCGGTGGCGCCGCCCAGCACGTCCTGCTGCGGGGCCGCCGTTTCGCCGGCCGGAGCAATGTCAATGCGCGCGGGCCGGGTCATGAACCGCTCGGCCACTGCGCGAATCTCGGCCGGGAAGGTGGCCGAGGCCATCGCCAGCTGCAAGTCGCCCTGGCTTTGGCGCTGCGCCGCGCCCAGAATATCCCCCACGTCCCGCAGGAACCCCAGGGACAGCAGTTCGTCGGCCTCGTCCAGCACCACATACTTCAGGCCAGCCAGGCTCAGCTCGCCGCGCGTAATCAGGTCTTTCAGGCGGCCTGGCGTCCCGGCAATCAGGCCCTTACCGCTGGCTTCACGGCGCGTCTGGGTGGGGGTGATACCGCCGGTAATTCGGCCAGCCGTCATGCCCAGTTCGCGGGCCACATCCCGGATTTGCACCGCCAGTTCGCGGGTGGGCGTGACCACCAGCACCTCGGGGCGCAGGCCACGGGTTTCTTTCAGGCCCCACCCCCGGGCCGCCGCCGGAATCAGAAAGGCCAGTGTCTTGCCGCTGCCGGTGCGCGCCGTGGTAATCACGTCGCGGCCTTCCAGCAGCGCTGGAATGGCCTGCGCCTGCACGGGCGTGGGGGTGCGGTCACCCAGCAGCGTGCGCCAGTCGCGTGAGAGGGGCGTCTTGGGGTCAGAAGAAGAGGCAACCGGCGAACGCCGGGGTTTATTTTGAGTCTGAGTCATGAACCGTCCTGGGCGCCTGGTCGTCTCCTTGCGGAGCATGACCGGGCCAGCAGAAGCGGCGCGGCCACAATCGGCGGCCCTCTATCATGCCACATCGGAGTGCCCTTGAACTGGCCCTTAAGGCAGCTTCTGTCCGCGCCGCGCGAACGGCGCCGGCCGGACATGACAAGGCGTCCCAAATCGGAGTCGCAAACAGAGTCCGGCTTAAGCCTGCGGATCGTACTCTCGCTCCGTCGTCTGCCGGAGCCAGCGTTCGGTCTGCGCCGCAGACGCCGGCCGTGCGATCAGGAAGCCCTGAATCAGGTCACAGCCTGCCTGTTTCAGCACCTCTAGCTGCTCCTGTGTTTCCACACCTTCAGCCGTGACTTGCAGCCCCGATTCACGGGCGTAAGTCACGAAAGAGCGGATGAGGGGCAGGGTTGAACGTCGCCGGTCCTGACTGGGAATCAGCGCGGCCACCAGGGAACGGTCAATTTTTAGGATGCCCACAGGCAGCTCGAACAGTCGCACGATGCTGGAATAGCCCGTGCCGAAGTCATCCACCGCCAACTGCAACCCCGCCGCCATCAGGGCCGCATAATCCCCCAGGCTCTCGGTGTCCAGCGTGGCTGTTTCCGTGACTTCAAGTTCAAGGGCGCTGGCCGGTAAGTGATGGGCCGCCAGCGCCTGAACAACCGAACTGGCAAAGTCAGTCTGCGTAAACTGCCGCGACGAAACGTTGATGCTGACGCGCAGTTCAGGCCAGAAGCGGCGCCAGACACTGAGCTGCCGGCAGGCTTCCTGAAGCACCCAGGCCCCCAGGGAAAAGATAAGGTCATTTTCCTCGGCCAGCGGAATGAACTGGTCGGGGGGCAGCAGCCCCATCGCAGGATGATTCCAGCGGATCAGGGCCTCAACCGCCACAGGCTGCTGCGCCCCGCTGGTCACGACCGGCTGGTAATACAGCTCCAGTTCGCCGTTGGGCAGGGCTTGGCGCAGGTCCTGTTCCAGATTCAGGCGCCGAATGGCCGCTTCGCTCAGGGCAGACTGAAAGCGCTGAACATTGCCCCGCTCTTTCTTGGCCAGGTACATCGCCAGGTCGGCGTTTTTCTGCAAGGTGGTGACATCTGTGCCGTCCTGTGGGGCCAGCGCCAGGCCGATAGAGGCGGTGAGAATCAACTGCCGCCCGGCGAGATACAGCGGCAGGCTAAGGGTGTCGAGGATGCGGGTCGCCACCAGTTCGGCTTCGTCGTAGGTGTGCAGTGACAGCAGAACGGTAAATTCGTCGCCCCCCTGCCGCGCCACCAGATCCTCTTCCCGAATGCAGCTCACCAGCCGCTGCGCCACCTGTACCAGCAGGGCGTCGCCCACCGGATGGCCCAGCGTGTCATTCACCTGCTTGAAGTGGTCCAGATCTATAAACAGCACACCCACAGGCTTTTGACTGCTCAGGGCGTCATGCAGCGCCGCTTCAAAGGCTGTGCGGTTGAGAAGCCCGGTTAGCGGGTCGTGCTGCGCCTGGTACGCCAGCCGGGCCTGCGCCTGCTGAAGCGCGGCGTTGGCCTGTGCCAATTCATCGGCGCGCAGCTGTTCCTGGGTAGCCTGGTATTCGAAGCGCTCGACTTTCAGCTGTGCGCTCAGCACCTGCGTTTTGTGACGCTGAATATCGGCATTCAGCTCGCCAACCTCCTGTTCGTACTCGCGGGCGTAGCCCAGAGCCGCTTCAAAAGCCCCCTGGGCTTCCAGCACCTTAGACAGCTCACTGAGCGCCGCGACCCGCCGCTTTTTCAGAGCCTGTGCCGCCTCCAGTGCCTGACGCACACTGTGTTCCGCTTCGGGCAACTGACCGAGCCGCATCAGAATCTGCCCGCGCGTGGTCAGGGCCTCAGACAGATTCTCCCGTTCCCCCAGTTCCTCCGACAGCCCAATGCTGTCCTGGGCGTAGGACAGCGCGGCGTCAAGGTCTCCCAACTGAAAGCAGTTGGCCGCCATATTGGTCAGGATCAGGCACTCGTGATGGCGGAACCCAGCCTGCCGAGCCTGCGCCAACGACGTGTGGTTCAGCGCCAGCGCTTCTTCAAAGCGGCCAAGATCATGGTAATCAATGGCCATATTGATAGAAATTACCGAGACCAACGCCGGCACCTGTGCGCGGCTGGCCAGCAGCAAAGCCTCCGAATGGTATTTGAGAGCCTGATCGTGTTCTCTCAGGTCCATGTAGAGGTTGCCGATGTTGTTGAGGCTGCGCGCCTGGCCAACACTGTCTTCTGACATCTGAACTATTTGCAGCGCCCGGAAGTGGTACTCGGCGGCCTGACCGTAGTGGCCCATCCGGGCGTGGGTAACGGCCAGCCCATTCAGACTGCGCGCGGCGAGTGCAGGCAGATGCAGCCGGGTGGCCTGGTCAATGCTGTCTTCAAACGTCGTGATGGCCTGCCTAAATTCCCCACGCAGCATCCAGGCATAGCCCATCAGCATCTGCGCGCGGGCGGCCCCTGCTGGATAGGGCGCCAACTGCGCGCGGCGTGACGCTTCAAGGGCCTGTGCCATCGCCTGCTCAATAGACGAAGACAGCGCGTTTTCCGCTTCGTTATTCAGGGCGTCCACTTGATCCTGAAGGGCCGGTAGATTGTCGTAAGAGTCGCCAAGCATAGGGATATTGGGTTCACCAGAACGTTTAATGTCGAAGAGACGGAGACCAAGAATAGGCCCGAGCCTCTGACAGAGTTCTCTCAAAACAGAATGATGAGATGTGCTTCGACGGTCAGCAAGGCTTGGCAACCGCCTCTGGTGAGGGCTGGATGCCAGATAAGCCCTACCTACTTCTAAAGGGTTGGGCGCGCTACTCATACCCTGCCACATCACTCCAGTTGACAGCTTGTGGTGAGTGATTGTACACTCACTCTATGCCTCAGATATCTTCCCTCTCCACCGCTGAGGCCCGGCGTGAAGTTGTCATTCAGAGTGCCATCACCGTCTTTGCGCGTTCGGGATACCTGGGCACCCCCGTCAGTGCCGTCGCCCAGGACGCCAAGATTTCTACCGCCTACGTTTTCAAACTCTTTCCCCGAAAAGAAGACGTGTTCGTCGCCGCCCTCTCCCGCTGTTTCCAGCTGATTCAAGACGCCCTCGACCACGGCGCTCAGGGGGCGACCGCACAAACACCCGACGCCATTCTGGACGCGATGGGCCAAGCCTATGCCCACCTGATTACGGACCGTTCGCTCCTGATGCTGCAGGTTCATGCCCAGTCCGCAGCGGGCGTCCCTGAGATTGCCGCGGCGCTCCGTGCGGGCCTGGAACAGATTGTCCGCTTTGTGCAGACCCGTTCTGGGGCCTCGGGCGAGGCCGTGCAGCGGTTCATGGCTTACGGCCAGCTTTGCCATCTCATCGTGGTGGCTGAACTTGATGGAAACGCCGCGCCGTGGGCCCAGCTCCTGACCAAAGGCATTCGACATTTCTAGGGAAAGGCTTTTTTTAGCTCTTCTGGTGAGTGACCAATCACTTATAAACAAAGGAGGTTTGTATGTTTCAAGTTCAGGCGACCGATGTGATCTTGCCCGGTTTAGTGGCCCCTTCTGGCTTTCAACTGCACCAGCGCCCTGTGACTCGGCCAGGGACTGGGCAGGCGCTGGTGCACGTGGAAGCCAGTGGCATTTCCTTTGCCGAACAGCAGATGCGGCGGGGCCGCTACCCTGGGCAGCCCAAATTTCCTTTCGTGCCTGGCTATGACCTAGTCGGAACGGTGCTTGAGGTCGGGCCCGCCGTTGACCCGGCGTTGGTCGGCCTGCGGGTGGCCGCCGCAACCAAAACCGGCGGCTGGACCACGCACGCCCTGGTCACGGCGGCGGACCTGGTGCCTGTGCCCGCCACTGTTGATGCTGTGGACGCCGAAACTGTCATTGTTAACGGCCTGACCGCCTGGCAAATGCTGCACCGGAGCGCCCGCGTCCAGGCGGGCCAAACGATTCTGGTGCACGGTGCGAACGGCGGGGTGGGCAGCATTCTGGTGCAGCTTGCCCGCCACGCTGGCCTCCGGGTTATTGGCACGGCGTCGCCCCGGCATCACGGCGCGCTCCGCGAGCTGGGTGTCGAACCGCTGGACTATCAGGCCGCAGACCTGGCCGCGCAGGTGCGCGTGCTGGCGCCCGGTGGAGTGGACGCGGCCTTTGATCATCTGGGCCTGGCCAGCGCCCGCTGCTCCTTTAGCCTGCTGGCCAGAGGCGGCACGCTGGTCGCCTACGGGATGGCCGCCGAGGTGAACTCGGAGCGCTCAGTGCTGCAGCTGTTCATCAAGATGCTCGGCCAGATCGCTGCCTGGACGCTGCTGCCCAACGGTCGCCGCGCCACCTTCTATGACTTCTGGGGCGGCAAACAGCTTGCCCCAGCAACTTTCCGCGCCCACCAGCAAGCGGATTTGCGGCAGGTGCTGGCGCTGCTGGCTCAGGGCGTCCTCACCCCTCAGGTGGCCGCCCGCTTTCCCCTCAGTGCCATTGGGCAGGCCATGGAATTGGCCGAGTCCCGCACCGTCATGGGCAAAGTGGTGCTGACACCGTAACCGCCCCTGGACCCTCATCGGCCCACCGTTAACCCCTCATTCCCTTTCAAGGAGACTCCCTATGTTCACCCAACACGACGCGCCTACTTCCGCTGCCCCCGCACCAACCAGAGTCACCCTGCCTACAGCCACGGACCGGCCTGTTCCCCTGATCGTTCAGCAGTGGGCCGAAGCCTGGAATACCGCCGACGCCACAGGCCTGGCCGCCCTGATGACCGAGCAAGGGGTGTATCAGGACTTCGCCTTCCAGGCCAGAAACGTAGGCCGGGACGGGGTGGCGCACTGGCTCGACCTGACAGTCAAGAGTATCCCCGACACCCACGTCACGGTTCTCGACGCTTTTCAGGTAGGCGACCGCGCTGCGGCGCAGTGGATCTTCAGCGGCACCCCCACGGGCTTCGGTGACCTGGACGGTCGGTCGTTTTCCGTGCTGGCCACCTCTCTGTTTCACCTGCGAGATGGCAAGATTCAAGAGGTGACGGATATGTACAACCGGGCCGACCTCTTTCATCAACTTGGCCTGCCGTCCGATCACTGGGTGGCCCCTCAGCCTTGAATGAGCGGCCTCGCTGGAACAACTTACCACCACCATAAGCTCCAAGGAGAACGCAACATGCGCCCGACCCACCTGACCTTCTTCTCCTCGCTTCCATTCCCGACAGGACCGGCAGCATGACGCCTCTGAGTCCCAGAGAGCTGGCCCTGGCCCGAACAGCCTTGGGGCAGCAGCGCGCCGCGCACCACCTGCACGGGGACGCTGCGGCTCGGCAAGCCTTTGGCCTGGGCGCCTTTGAGGTCGGACACGCGGCGGCCCTCTACGCGCGCAACGCCCCATGGCTGGGGGCCAACACCATCGTAAATCTGGGGACACTGGAACCAGCGACACCTGAAGCGCTGGCGCAATTACTGAGCTTTTTTCGGGACGCCGCCCTGCCCTTCGTGGTGATCGTCACGCCCTTCGCCGAGCCGGCGGACCTGCCTGAGCAACTCCTGGGCGCTGGCCTGTCGCCTTGGTCTTCTCATTGGGTCCTGGCCCGTCCTCTGTCTGGGCCGGACATACCTTTGAGCCAGCCCGCTGTAGCTGTCCAGCCACTGACCGGTGAGCAGGGCGAGGCCGTTGGACGCCTGATGCTGGGCGACGGCGCGCCAGCCGAGGTGTTGGCGTTCATGAGCCGCCCTGCAGGGCCGCACAGCACGCGTTACGGCGTCTGGGCGGGCACTCAGCTGATTGCCACCGCCGAGCTGACAGTGGCGGGCCAGCTCGCCTACCTCTCCGGAGCGATCACGCACCCTGACCACCGCCAGCAGGGGCTACAGGCCGCCCTCTTGCAGCGCCGCCTGGCCGACGCGGCGGCCCTGGGCTGCACCGTCGCCACGACAGAAGTGGACCTCTCGAACGAAGCGAGTCTGCGAAATGTCGAGCGCGCAGGTTTTGTGCGGGTCTACCAGGAGCAGGAATTCTTCTGGCGCCCTCCAAGAAATGCACAAGAAGCAGAGACGACCAGTTAAACCGGCGGCTATAGGGCTAGAAAAGGTGCCTACAGTTGGACTGACAATCAATCCAGATGGCCCTGCCCAGCCAGCAAGGTATTGCCCACCGCTTGCCGCAGCCCCTGAATGTCGTAGCCGCTGTGCCGGGTCGGGTGCACGCGGTTGGTCAGCAGCACCCAGGCCAGGCCAGCGCTGGGGTCTACCCACAGGCCCGTGCCAGTAAAGCCGGTGTGCCCCACCGCCTGCGGGCTGCACAGGCTGCCACCGCTCCAGCCGGGGCTAGCCTGAACGAAGGCCAGGGTGCGTTCTGAGGCGGCTGGGCGCAGTGCTAATGCCTGCGCGGCGGGCGATAACCAGCCACCGCACAGCAACTGCTCTACCTGGGTCAGCACACCGGCCAGTGTGCCAAACAGCCCAGCGTGCCCGGCCACGCCGCCCAGGGCCGCCGCGTTCTCGTCGTGGGTCTCACCGCGCAGCAGCCGTTCTCGCCACAGGCAGTGCTCGGTGGCCACGGTCTGCGCCGGGTCGGGGGCAAAGGTCAGGCCACTGTCCAGGGTAAAGGCGCGCAGCGGAGTGCCCCGGAGGCGTTCCAGCACGCGGCCCAGCAGGCCGTACCCCAGGTCAGAGTAGACCACCGGGCCGGCCTCGCCCACCGGCCACGGCTCCTGCACAAAGCGGGCGCGGATGGTCGCTGCGTCGCCCCAGGTGTACAGCTTGGCCCAGGCCCCCAGGCCGGACGTGTGGCACAGCAGCTGGCGGAGGGTGCGGCCCCGCAGCGGCGTGTCCTGCATCCAGGCCAGGTCCGGCAGATGGGCGCCCAGTGGGTCATCCAGGTCCAGCAGGCCTTCTTCCAGGGCGCGCAGCACCTCGCGGGCGGTCAACAGGGGCTTGGTCAGGCTGGCGAGGTCCCACCAGAAGCTGGCGGCCAGGGCCACGGGCTCTGGTGCTCGCTGGGCTAGGCCCAGCACCAGCGTCTCACGCTCGCCCGCCGCATTGACCACCCCCAGTGCAGCGCCCGAAGGCCCGCCGGAGGTGCTCACGGCCCGCTCCAGCAGGCGGCGGGTGGTGACCGGAATCACTCTTCTCCCAGGGCCAGGCGCGCGTGACCATTCGCCTGGTCCAGCAGGCGCCCGGCCTCGGCGACAGGCACACCCAGCCGCAGACTGACTAGGGCGAGCTTGACCTGACCGCCTGCTTCACTCAGGGCGGCGCGGGCGCTGGCCTCGTCGGCGCCGGCTCCGTGCATGACCAGCCGCAGGGCGCGGGCCTCAAGTTTGGCATTGCTGGCGCGCAGGTCCACCATCAGGTTGCCGTAGACCTTGCCCAGCTGCACCATCAGGGCGCTGGACAGGGTATTCAGGGCAATTTTCTGCGCGGTGCCGGCCTTCAGGCGCGTCGAGCCGCTGATCAGTTCGGGGCCGGTGTCCAGCAGCACCGGGCAGTCGGCGGCCGCCAGCAGCGGGGTGCCGGGGTTGTTGGCCAGCCCAATGGTGAGGGTGCCGGCGCCGCGCGCCGCCCGCAGCGCCCCCAGTACCCAGGGGGTCGTGCCGCTGGCCGCCACCGCAATCAACACGTCGTCAGGGCCAGGGCACAGGGCCAGCAGGTCACGTTCGCCCGCCGCCTCGTCGTCTTCAGCGCCCTCGGTCGCGTGCCGAATGGCGCGCTCACCGCCCGCAATCACAGCCACCGCGCGCGCCTCTGGCCAGGAAAAGGTCGGCGGCAACTCCGAGGCGTCCAGCACGCCCAGGCGGCCGCTGGTGCCCGCACCGGCATACAGCAGCCGCCCGCCACGTTCTAAACCCGGTAGTGCCGCCTCGGCGGCGCGGGCCAGCTGCGGCGCGGCGGCGCGGGCCGCCTGCACCGCGCCCAGCTGGTCGTCGGCCAGGGCCTGCATCAGCGCCGGCAGCTCCAGCTGGTCCAGGTTGGTGTGCCCTGGATGCACCGCCTCTGTTGGCCGGAAGTCAGGAGGCTGAAGCTGGGGAGTGGGGCGGCTGGACTCGGGTGGGGTCAGCGCGTCGCTCATGAGGGCGCTCCGGGGGTCAGGGGGGCGGGGGTCCATTTGCCAGCGCTGACGGCCTGGGCGGCGCCTGTCGTGTGCGGCAGCGTGTTGGGCCAGCCCTGCGCATGGGCATAACCAAGAAAGGCAAACGCGGCGGCCTCGCGCGTGGCGTCTGTGAAGCCGTGATCGGTCCAGCCCAGGTCGGCAAAGGTGCGCAGCGGCACAGGCAGTTCGGCGCGCAGGGCCGCCAGCAGGGCCGGATTGCGCGCGCCGCCGCCCGCCACGACCACCTCGTCCAGCCCGCGCGGCAGCACCCAGCGGCGGTAGGCGTCCCCCACCGTGCGGGCGGTCAGGGCCACGGCGGTGGCCGCCAGGTCGGGCAGACTCAGAGAAGCTGGCCGGGGCAACTGGGAGAGGGTCCAGACCTCGCGCCCGGTGGCTTTGGGCGGTGGGGCAGCCAGTTCGGGATGGGCCAGCCAGGCGGCCAGGGTGACCTCATGAACGGTGCCGGCCAGGGCCAGCGCGCCGCCCTCGTCGTGGGTCTGTCCGGCCAGGGCCGCTACTTCGTCCAGCAGGCAATTGGCCGGGCCTGTGTCAAAGGCCAGCACGCCCGCTGGGTCTGCGCCCGGCAGAAAGGTCAGGTTGCTGACGCCACCCAGATTGTGCAGAGCACGGTTTATACCTGCCTCGGCCAGCAGCGCCCAGTCGGCAAATGGCACCAGAGGGGCGCCCACCCCTCCTGCCGCCAGATCGGCAGGGCGAAAGTCAGCCACCACCGGTTTTCCCGTGCGGGCGGCCATCACGGCGGCCTCGCCCAGTTGCAGGGTGGCAGGCCGGGTCCAGCCCCGCGCCGCTTCTGGGCGGGGGTGGTGCTGCACCGTCTGGCCGTGGCTGGCCACCAGGTCGGCGTCCCCAGCCAGCGGCGCCGCCGCCTGGGCGAAAGCCTCGCCCAGCGCCCAGTGCAGCTGTGTCAGCTCAGCGGGAGTGCCCTCGTTCTGCCCGGCCCGCAGCACCGCCGCGCGCAAATCGGGAGGGAACGGGGTGAAGGTGTGGGCCAGCACCCGCCCGCGTGGGGCCGCTCCCGTCAGGTCAGGAAGGTCGCCTCCTCCTTCGCCCAGGGCGGGCCAGCCGGGCAACTCCAGCAGCGCGGCGTCAATGCCGTCGGCACTCGTGCCGCTCATCAGGCCCAGCACGCGCGGCGCCCGCCCAGACAGAAGCCGCCCAGTCAACGCCGGCACGGTCAGGCCCCGCCCTGAAGTTCCATCACGAAGTCGTAGCGGTCCCCCCGGTAGTGGGCGCGGGCGTACTCAATCGGCTGGCCGCCCGAGAGCCACGACACCCGGTCTGTGGTGAGCAGCGCCGCGCCCACCGGCACGCCCAGCAGCGGCGCCAGCGTCAGATCGGCGTTCACGGCGCGTAGGTGGCGAATGGCCCGCGCAGGGCTCAGGCCGCGCCCAGAGAGCAGCGCGTACAGACTGGCGTCCTGCACGTCTTCTGGGGCCAGGTCGCCCACCAGCGCGGCGGGCAGGGTGGAGTCCTCCACCGCCAGGGCCTCGCCATCAGCGGTGCGCAGGCGGCGCAGGCGGTAGACCAGTTCACCGGGCGACAGGGCCAGGCTCATGGCTTCCTGGGCGCCGGGCCGGACTCGCTCGAAACTCAGCACCCGGGCGCCGGGCAGCTGCCCGCGCGAGCGCACGTCCTCGGAAAACGACGACAGCAGCCCCAGCGTGCGGCTGGGCAAGTCGCCGGGGCGCGGCGGCGGCGTGACGAAGGTGCCGCTGCCGTGCCGCCGGGTCAGCAAGCCCTGCTGCGAGAGCAGCGCCAGGGCCTGCCGCACGGTCACCCGCGAGACGCCCAGCCCGGCGGCCAGCTCGCGTTCGGCCGGCAGGGCGCTGCCCGCGCGCAGTTGCCCACTTTCGATGCGCTGCGTCAGCCCCTGCGCCACCTGCACGTACACCGGCGTGGCGCTGGCCGCGTCCAGGGGCATGGCCCAGAGGTGAGGAGAGGCGAGCATCAGGGACAACCGTACCACTTTCAGTCCACTTTGGCCAGAGGTTGCAAGTGGTCCTGGGGTGGTATTAGGCTGGTGTGTCTCAAGCTGTTCGCCGCCTCATCCCCGCCGCCTCCCGGAGGTTTCCCATGTTTGTCTCCCGCACGCTGGCCCTGGTTTCTCTCGCTCTGCTCGGCGCGGCCTCCGCTGCCCCCAAGAAGGTCAGTGGCTACGGCGCGCTGGGCGTCGTGAACGGCAAGGCGGGCGGCAGTTACACCCTGCCGCTGGGGGACAGCCCCCAGAGCCTCTTTTATTACGGCGTCATTGACAACAACCTGGGCCTGATTTCCCAGCAACTGTTCGACGGGCTGGTGGAATTTAACCTGGCGACTTACAAAATCGAGCCGGCCCTGGCGGAAAGCTGGACGATCAGCCCGGACGGCAAGGTCTACACCTTCAAGCTGCGCAGCGGCGTGAAATGGAGCGACGGCCAGGCCTTCAACGCCGACGACGTGGTGTTTACCTACAAGAACATGATCATGAACCCCGAAGCCCGCGCGGGCGACCCTGGCAACTTCAAACTGGGAGGCCAGAACGTCACCATCAGCAAGGTGGACGCCATGACGGTGCGCTTTACCCTGCCGCAGCCCGCGCCCGCTTTCTTGCTGCAGCAGCGCTACTTCATCATGCCGCAGCACAAGCTGGCGAAATACGGCCAGGAGAACGGCGCCAAGCCCGCCGACATCAACGGGGCGTGGCCCACCAACGTGGCCGAAAGCGAGGTTGTGGGCACAGGCCCTTTCAAGCTGGCCACCTACACCGCCGGCCAGAAGGTCACCCTGACGCGCAACCCGAACTACTGGAAGGTGGACGCTGCCGGGACCAAGCTGCCTTACCTGAACAGCCTGGATTTCCTGATTATCCGCGATCCACAGGCGCAGGTGGCGCAGTTTCTGGCCGGCAACCTGGACCAGCTCAACATCAGCGGGGCGCAATTTCCCGACCTGAAGCAGAAGGAAGTGGCGGGCGCGCCGTTCAAGGTCATGCGTTCCACGGCGCTGTTTGGCAGCCCGCCCTTCGTGGCCTACAACTTTGACGCCAAGAACGCGGCGCTGGCCAAGGTCCTGAGCGACGTGCGGTTCCGCCGCGCCATGCAGGGCGCCGTGAACCGGGAGCGCATCATTGACGCCGTGTACAACGGCCTGGCCAGCCTGCCTGGGCACGGCGTGGCCCCCGCCAACAAGGCGTTTTACACGAACACCACCCGCCAGCTGGGCGACTTTGACCTGGCGGCCGTGGGGTCGGCCCTGGACGCGATGGGCCTGAGCAAAAAGAATGCGGCGGGTGTCCGCCTGCTCCCAAACGGGCAGCCGCTGGAACTGGACCTGACCTACGGCACCGACAGCGCCGTGTACCCCCCAATCGCCACCATCTTGCAAAGCGACTTTGCCAAGGTGGGCGTGAAGGTGAACCTGAAAGGCATTCTCTCCAGCCGCCTGCTCGCCACCGGTCAGAGCGGCGACTGGGAAATGATTCTGCACGCCTTTGGCGACCAGCCTGACCCCGAACTGCGCCGCCCCATCTGGCAGCCCGGCGGCAGCCTGTACTACTGGCACCGCGCGCCGCAACCGGCCAAGGACGGCGACCCCGCCAACACGGCCAGAATGGCCGCCTGGGAGAAGGAAATCTACGAGATCTTCAACAAGGCCGCCGTGGAACCCAGCGCCAGCGCCCGCAAGGCCCTGTACACGCGCTGGCAACTCCTGTTTGCCCAGAATCTGCCGGTCACCCCGATTGCCAAGCCCGAGAACATCGGGGCCGTCAGCAACAAATACGGCAACTACATGTACAACCTCGGGGTCATTCCGGGCTACAACCCGGTGCCCCTGATTTACCAGAAGTAAGGAGGGGATGGTGCGTGGGAAGTGGAGGAAGGTGCTCTGCTTCCCACCTGTTTTCCCCCCCACTGAAAGGAGCCCTGCTTTGACCTCTGTGCTTTTCCCACTCCCCACTCCCTCCTTCCCACTTCCCTTCATATGCTGACCTACGCCCTGCGCCGCCTGCTCGGCATGGTTCCTACGCTGCTGCTCATCAGCGCCGTGTGTTTTGTGGTGATTCAGTTGCAGCCGGGCAGCTTTCTGGACCAGTTCAAGGAAGACCCGCGCGTCACCCCCGAATCCTTGCAGGCCATGACCCGGCAGCTGGGCCTGGATCAGCCGCTGTGGGCGCAGTATCTGCACTGGGTGCGCGGCATCGTCACCGAAGGCGATTTTGGGTACTCGTTTGCCAACGGCCGGCCAGTGGGCAGTCTCATCTGGGAGCGGCTGGGCTGGACGGTGTTTCTGGCGGTCCTGACGCTGGTGGTGTCGTGGGTGGTCGCAGTGCCGCTGGGCATCTACACGGCCATTCACCGCCACCGCCGGCGCTCCACGCTGCTGAATCTCCTGGGGTATATCAGCCTGGCCACACCGGATTTTCTGGTGGCGCTGCTGCTGATTGCCCTGGTCCTGAGGACGGGCGGGACCAATGTGGGCGGCCTCTTCAGCCCGGACTACATTGACGCTCTCTGGAGCGGCGCGCGGGTGCTGGACCTGCTGTCGCACCTGTGGATTCCGATGATTGCCATTGGGCTGGAGGGTGTGGCGGGCCTGATGCGCCAGATGCGGGCCTCGCTGCTGGACGTGCTGCACCAGGACTACGTCCGCACGGCGCAGGCCAAGGGGCTGGCCGGGCGGCGGGTGCTGTGGGGCCACGCGGTGCGCAACGCAGTCAACCCACTGATTAGCCTGGCGGGCCTGAGCCTGCCCAGCCTGATTTCGGGCACCATCATCGCCAGCATCGTGCTGAACCTGCCCACCATCGGCCCCTTTCTGTACGACAGCCTGCTGAACAAGGACCAGTTCGTGGCCATGACCCTGCTGATGTTCAGCGCGCTGCTGCTGCTGCTGGGCAACCTGCTCTCCGACCTGGCGCTGGCCTGGGCCGACCCCCGCGTGAGGTTCGAGTGATGGGGGTTGCGATGACCGCCGAACTCCAAATGGAATTTCATTCGACTGGAAGGCCGCGAAGCGCCGTACAGCAGAGAGGAAAAGAGGGTGGATTTCGGGCATTGGAAGACCCTCTGGTTCTTTTCCCAATAGCCTGGCTATGGAGGGCATCCGTATGACCGCCCAGCCCTCCCCCACGGCGCCGCCGGCCCCGGCACGCCGTCAGACCCCTCTGGCGCTGGCCCTGCGCCGCTTTCGCCGCAGCCGCGCCGGTGTCCTGAGCGCCTGGGTGCTGGGCGCGCTGTATCTGGTGGCGCTGCTGGCGGGGTTTCTGGCGCCGTATTCCATCACGGCGCAGCACGAGGAGGCGCCCTATCAGCGGCCCCAGGCGGTGCATCTCGTCCACGAGGGCAGAGTCACGCGCCCCTTCGTCTACGGCTTCAAGAAAACCCGCGACCCCGTGACCTTTGCCAGCACCTTCAGCGAGGACCGCACCCGGCCTCTACCCATTCTGTTCTTCGTGCGCGGCGACGACCCGGCCGAGTTCGGGTATTCATTCCTGGGCGTCTTTCGCAGCCAGTGGCACCTGTTCGGCGTCAAGGACGGCACCTACTTTCCGCTGGGCAGCGATAAGTTCGGCCGCGACCTGTTCTCGCGGATGCTGGTGGGGTCGCAGGTGTCGCTGACCGTGGGCCTCATCGGCATTCTGATCTCGTTTGCCATCGGCATCGTCCTGGGCGGCGTCAGTGGCTATTACGGCGGCTGGGTGGACGGCCTGATTCAGCGGCTGGTGGAGGTGCTGCTGTCGTTTCCCCGCTTACCGATTCTGCTGGCGCTGTCCACCATCATTCCGGCCCGGTGGCCCTCCACCTGGGTTTACCTGGGCATCGTGGCGGTGCTGGCCCTGATTGGCTGGGCGGGACTGGCGCGCGTGGTGCGCGGGCAGGTGCTTGGGGCGCGCGGGGTGGACTATGTGCAGGCAGCCCGCGCTCTGGGCTCCAGCGACCTGCGCGTGATTCTGCGCCACATCATGCCCAACCTGTCCTCTTTCCTGATTGTCACGGCCACGCTGGCCCTGCCCGGCTACATCCTGGGCGAAAGCGCCCTGAGTTTTCTGGGCCTGGGCATCAAGGAACCCATGACCAGCTGGGGCCTGCTGCTCAAGGACGCACAGAACTTCGAAACCCTCAGCCTGTACCCGTGGCTGCTGCTGCCGGGCGTGCTGATTGTGGTGTCGGTGCTGGCGTTCAACTTCTTGGGCGACGCCCTGCGCGACGCCGCTGATACCCAGAGCCGCTGACCTTCAAAAGAGGCGCGCGCTGAACGTTCAATTCAGCGCGTGCCTCTCTTTTACCTTTAGCTCAGGTCGGGAACGTCGTCCCACTCCAGGGTCAGGGTCGCAAAGGGGGTCACGCGCAGTCCCTTCACCGCCTCCCGCAGTTCTTCCAGGGTGCGCTGTGCGGCGCCCTTATCACTGCTCAGGGGCGCGTCATCCTGGGGCTTGCGGAACAGGCGGCCCAGACCAGACACCGGCTTGGCGGCGGGTGCGCGGCTGGCGCTGTCAATGGCGGCTGCCAGGGCCAGCGCGGCGCTGGACACCCGTGACTGCTCCTCACCGTTCACCAGCTCGAACACCTGATTGTCGCGGGTCAGCAGGTCCACCGGAGTGGGGTCCGCGCCCAGGGCGGCCGAGCAGCGCGCCTGAAGGTGCTGCTGGTGACGCAGTTCGGCTTTCAGGCCCAGCGTGGCGCCGGGGCGCATCAGGCGGTCGCCCTGCAGCGCCAGCGGGTTGGTCGGGTCATCTTTGAGAATCAGGATACGCACACGCTGCGACGATCCCTGATGGGCGAACAGGACGGCCAGCGACTGGCCCAGACGGTACAGCTGCTCATCGTTGTGGAGCAGCACCGGGCAGATATCGGCCAGGCCCGACGCACCGTAATGAGCGGAGGACGCTTGAGCCGGCACCACCTGTGTCATGCCCCCCAGCTTACCCCCTCTTTCGCACAGCTTTCTTTCAAGCCCCTGGCTGACGCCTGTCTATGGCGCGGTGGGGGTAGGGTGCTGACGCGCTGCCCCTGGCCGCTGCGGCAACAGGGTCGCCAGCGGCTGCGGCCGGGCAATGTAGTAGCCCTGAACGTAGTCGCACGAGAGGCTGCCCAGCCAGTCGAGCATGGCCTGGTCTTCAACCCCCTCGGCCACCACCTGAAGCCCCAGGTCGCGCGCCAGGCCCACGGTGCTGCGCAGCAGCGCTTGCCGCCCCGCGTTCTCGGCGGTGGCCCTCAGGAAAGAGCGGTCCAGTTTGACGGTATCCAAGGGGAGTTCGCTGAGCAGCGACAGGCTGGAATGCCCACTGCCAAAATCGTCCAGCGCCACCCGAATGCCTGCGCTGCGCAGGCGGGCGAGGTGAACACAGGCCAGGTCGAGGTTCTGCATGACCGTGGACTCGGTGACCTCCACAGTCAGGATGTCGGCGGGGGCTTTCAAGTCGTCCAGCGTACTGAGGACGTGGGCAGCAAAGTCTGGCATCAGGAGCTGCACCGGGCTGACATTCACGTTGACACGCACCTGGGGCCACTGGGCACGGACCGCCTGCACCTCCTGCACAGCGGCGCGCAGCGCCCAGTCGCCCAGCGCGTAGATCTGGCCACTGCGTTCAGCCAGCGGAATAAACGTGGCGGGCGACACCGGCCCTAGCGTGGGGTGCGTCCAGCGCAGCAGCGCTTCCATGGCACTCCAGCGCCCCGTGGCGACTTCGGCCACAGGTTGATACACCACCGACAGCTCGCCACGCGTCGCCGCACCGGCCAGCTGCATTTCCAGTTGGTGGGCTTCCTGGCTGCGCCGCAGCAGTTCATCGGTGAACAGGCCCAGTGGCTCGTGCACATCCAGCGCGTGCTGAAGGGCAATGTTCGCGTGACGCAGCAGGGCCGGCGCGGGCAGGGCGTCCGGGGCCTCGGCGTAGCCCGCCGTGAAGTTGACCGAGACCTCGCCGTCCTGTACGGGAAACGGCTGGGCCAGGCGGGCCAGCAGCGCCGCCGGCTTGAAGTCGCTTGGCCCGCGCGAGACCAGCGCCAGGGTGGTGGTGGACAGCCGCGCCACCAGGTACTGCGGCCCGGCCGCCCGCATCCGGTCGGCCAGGGCGGCCAGCAGGGTATCCACGAAGCCGTCGCCGTACAGCCCACTGAGTTCTTGCAGCCGCATGACCTCGACCAGCAGGATGCAGCGGGCGTGGGGCACCTCGCCCAGCTCTTCCAGCAGTCCGGCTGGGGTCAGGGCGCCCGTCAGGTCGTCGTGGTGAGCGCGGGCCCGCAGCTGCGCCTCACGGGTCTGCAGGTGGTCCAGCAGCTCGTTGATGGTCCCGGCCAGGAGCCCCAGTTCGGTGCGGTCATGGCTGGCCAGGCGGTGCGTGGGGTCGCCTGCAATGCGCTGGGTGTCGCGCCCGTAGCCTTCCAGCACGCCCAGCACCCGCCGGTTCAGAAACAGCAGGAGCCCGGCCGCCAGCAGCAGCGCCGTCAGAATCGTCACCAGGCGCAAGTACGCGATGGTGGCCTGTCCCGCCTGCGACACGGCGCGGGACACCGCGACCTGCAGTGCCAGCTGGGCTGGGCCTTTAGGGGCCGGCAGGGCACTCAGGGCCACCCCCTCGGCCGCCTCCAGCCGCAACTGAGGAGAGGCCGGCGGCTGGGCGGTCAGCCGCACCCGGAAGGCCGTTTCGCCGTACATCAGGCCGCTCAGGACGGCGGGCGTCAGCTCGCGGGCCAGCAGCATCGCGCCGCCGTTGCCGCTTCCATCGTCCCGTGTGATGGGCCGGGCGGCGACCACGTAGGCCCGGCCCCCCAGCTGCGCCACCCCCTCGGCGCCCTCGGCGGGCAGCGGCCGGGGCAACTGCCCAAACAGCGCCGTGACCAGCGCGGTGGCCGGCACCACCCGCTCCCTTTCAAACGTTGCGGCCGAGCGCAAACGGCCCGCCGCGTCCTGAATGCCCCAGTAATCCACCCGGCCACCCTTGAAGGTCCCCGGCACTAGATTGGCGGCGAGGTACTCTGGATTCCGCCCAGCGGCGAAGTCAAATGTTTCACTCCAGAGGCTGAAATTCAGCACAAACAGCCCCACCCGGCGCCCCTCGGCCTGCAAGTTGGCGCTGGCAATCTGGGTGGCCTGCCGCAACTGCTCCCGCTCGATGGCTTCAAAGCGGGCGCTGACGACATTGGGCACCAGGACCAGTGAAGCCAGGGCAGCGGGCACGAACAGCAGCGCCAGCAGCCCCAGCACCTGAATCCGGAGTGACCGGGCGGCCGAGCGGCCAGGTGACCTCATAGCCGGGGGGCGCCAGAGGCGCGCGCCTCGCCCTTCACGGGCCTGGAACGCAGAGCGTTTGAAAAGCCAGAACCCACGGCGGTCGCCCTGGGCGGGAAGCAACGGAACAAGAAAGCCACCATCCTGTTCAGCAGCGCCGGAAGGCGCGGGAAAGACGGATAGAGCTGGGCAGCTGAATCAGACCAGGACAGGCGTCAGTATTTCAAGACAACGCGAAAGAAGAGGCTGGCGAACAGGGACGGGAACATCCTTATGGTGAGACCAGAAAGGGCGCGCCAAATGAGGGAACATCTTAACGAGCGTTGCAAAAAGGGGGCTACCGCCAGCGCCTGTGTGGCGGCTGTCTGCCGGGGATATCGTGAGTTCAGCCGCGCTGGACCTCAGTGGCAACGCTCAAAAAGCGTGTGAGACAGCACTGAACAGGACAGCCGGTTCTAGCAAATCCCTCAACCACAGCGTTCAGCGGGTGGCAAATCCCTGAAGCTCATCTTCAAACAGGACGGCCCGGCAGGCGCTCGCCACTATCCATCCCCACTCACTGCTCCCGGCGACTGACGCAGCCAGGCCTCCAGCTCCTCGGCGGGCGGCAGCCCTGCGGTGGGGGCCGCAATCCGCACGCCGTTGCGCCCCGACTGTTTTACGTGATAGAGCGCCTCGTCAGCCTGCCACAGCGTGCGCGTGCTGGACCACGGCCCAAAGGACGCCCCGCCCACCGACACGGTCACGCCCCCCAGCGGCGGCGCAAACTGAAGGGCCGACACCGCCGCGCGCAGGCGCCCTGCAATCTGCGGCAGCTGGTCACCCGGCACCCGCCGCAGAATCACGGCAAATTCCTCGCCGCCGTAGCGGTAGGCGCGGTCCCGGCCCCGCAGGGTGTCGGCCAGCACGCGCCCGACAGCCGCCAGCACCTCATCGCCCACCGGATGCCCAAACTCATCGTTCACGCGCTTGAAATGGTCCAGATCAATCAGGAGCAGGGCGTCGCCGGGCTCAGTCAGAGGCAGGTCCAGCTCGAATTGGCGGCGGTTGGGCAGACCACACAGGGCGTCTTGCAGCGCCTGAAGCCGGAACTGGTCGCGGCTTTGCAGTAGGGCCACACGGCTGGTAATCATGGTGGCGCACAGCCAGAAGCCCACCAGATGAAAGGCCAGTGCGGGCAGATACACGCGCATCAGGGTCTCGGCGTCGTCCAGAAGCAGCCGGGGCCACTCGATAGGCAGAAAGATCAGGCCCACCGCCCAGCCGTAGCGCTGCAAAGACCCCTTGGCATCTTCCATATTCAGGGTCCAGCGCAGAGCGTGAGTCAGCCCCACCACCGCTAGCAAATTGAGGACGCTGGGCAGGGCGTCGTGGGCGGGGCCAGCCAGCGGCAGCAGGGACGACGGCAGGCCCACCAGCACCCCCAGCCAGCCTCCATAGCGCAGCGTCATCAGGGCCACGGGCACCAGGCTCAGCTCGATGCGGGCGCCCGACGCTTCGGGCGTGGCCATCAGATACAGCACGGTGGTGGTCAGCACGGTCAGGCCCAGGCGCAGGGACTTGAGCTGCCAGCCGGGCGGCGGCGGCCAGGCACGGTAGGTCAGGCTCAGCAGAAAAGAAAACGTGACCAGCACGCTGAGGTTGACAAAGAGGCTATGCAGCAGGGCGAGATTCACGGCAGGCAGGTGACTCCGGGAAGCGGCGGGCGGCGGGAAACAACCGGCAAAACAGTGTCCCCGGAGCCACATCGGCGCTGGTGCAGAACGGAGAACAGCTGAAAGTCAAGCGTCACTTTGACACGCTGGTCCTGTCTTCTGCGCGCAAAGTGACCGATGCACCCATTAGGGGGGACCTCGGTCATCTGAAAGCGGCAGCCAAAGCGATTGAAAGGAAAATCCCCTCAACCGTTTCTCAGACGAATGAAATGAGTGACCGAAAGCGGCAGCGGCGCCAGCAGCCTTGAGGGGGACCGCTGGCGCTCAGGCTGAACTTGGTCACCGCAGCGAGACGGCCCTATAAAGCTCCAGAGAGAGGCAGCACCGCTGCCGGGCGCAGAGTTAGCCCCTGTCCCGAAAAAAGGCGGAATCCATGCACTTCACCCAGAACACGCTCCTGCCGTCTCGCGCCGTCAGCGAGACGTTCAGCTCAGCACTACCGACTCTCACCAAGACCAACGATCTCACCAGATTTCGAGGGCTGGATCAGCACCGCCATACACTCACTGATCTGCTCCACCGACCTGCTCAAACTCAAAAATCAGCCCCCAGACCTACCCCGCAGCAATGCCGGCCTCCTCAAAGGTTCGCATCTCGCGCAGGGTGGCGGCGGCGCCGCGCAGCAGAGGAACGGCTAGCACGCCACCCGTTCCCTCACCGAGCCGCAGGCCCAGGTTAAACATGGGTTTGAGACCAAGGTGGTCCAGCTGGGCGCGGTGGCCGCGTTCGGCACACTCGCCAGCCGGAAAAAGAAAGTGGCGCAGTTTCGGATTGAGCGCTACGCCAATCAGGGCCGCGCTGCCCTCTACAAAGCCGTCCAGAATCACGGCGCGCCGCTCGCGCGCGGCTTGCAGCATCATCCCGAGCATGGCGGCAATCTCGTAGCCACCAAATTCGGCCAGCACGGCCAGCGGGTCCGTCACCGGGCTGCGCTCAAGGGCGGCGCGCACCACGGCCACCTTATGACTCAGGCGCTCGTCATCCACGCCCGTCCCGCGCCCAGTCACAGCTTCCGGCGCAGCCCCCAGCATCCGGGCTGTGATGGCGGCAGCCGGTGTGGTGTTGCCAATCCCCATCTCTCCGGGAATAAGAAAGTCCGCGCCGTCCTCAATGGCCTGCCGGGCGACGCGCGCTCCGGCCAGAATCAGCTGCCGGGTTTCCTCTTCGGTCATGGCGCTTTCCACCCGCAGGTTGCGGCTGCCGCGCCGCAGGGCGGCCCGGATGAGGCCCGGATGGTCCGGCAAATCGGCATTGACGCCTGCGTCCATGACGTATACGCGCGTACCAGTGGCGCGGGCAAGGGCGTTGACGGCCGCGCCCCCCGGACCAGCTTCCGTTTCGGCCAGGAAATTGGCGAGCATGGCGGGGGTCACCTCTGGCGGATAGGCGCTCACACCCTCGCAGGTCACGCCGTGGTCGCCGGCGGCCACGATGACGGCGGCCCCCTGGGCGTGCGGGCGCTCCGTGCCAAACACCCCGGCCAGCCGGATGGCCAGCGCTTCCAGGTCGCCCAGGGCACCGCGCGGCTTGGTGAGCTGGTCCTGGCGTTCGGCGGCCCGCGCCAGAGCGTCGGGGCAGGGGTCGGGAAGGTGGTCAATCAGGTCACGCAGCGCGCCAGCGGTATGGGGATAATCGGCAGTCATACTCAACCTCTCAGTTTCAGGGGAAGGCCGCTGACCAGCAGCCAGGCTTCATGACTGCTGGCCGCGCAGGCCTGATTGGCGCGGCCCAGCACATCGCGGTAGCGCCGGGCCAGCGCATTGTCGGGCACGATCCCGAGGCCCACCTCGTTGGTCACCACGATGCTCAGGCCGGGGCGGCTCAGGGCGGCGTCCAGCAGGTCCGCCGTGGCGCTGGCCAGGTGGTCCTCGGTCCAGTCGGCCAGCAGCAAGTTGCTGACCCACAGGCTCAGGCAATCAATCAGCACCACAGGCGTCTGGACGTCTTGAAGGGCTGCTCTCAGGTGCACCGGCTCCTCGACAGTCAGCCACCCGGCGGGGCGGTCGGCGCGGTGGCGGGCAATGCGGTCAGCCATCTCGCCGTCCAGGGCCTGAGCAGTGGCCAGGTAGGTGACGGGCAGACCTGACCCGGCCGCCAGTCCTTCGGCAAAACGGCTTTTGCCACTGCGCGCGCCGCCCGTCACGAAGATGAGGCGGCCCGGCCGAGTGTCTGCCTCAATCACAGCAGCCCCCGCACAAAATCCCAGTCCATGCTGGCTTTGACCTGAGCGGCGATGGCGTCCAGGCGCGCGTCAAGGCTGTCGAGTTCACGCGGCGCGGGCAGCCCAGCCCAGCCGAGAAAGCGCTCCAGATAGGCCGGGTTTTCCAGCAGGCCGTGCAGGTAGGTGCCGCGCACGTTCCCCTGACGCCACAGCCGCCCAGGCACTAATTCCTGCACCTGCGGCCCGCTGCGAGTCTGCCCGTGGTGAATCTCGTAGCCGCTCAGGGCGTACCCCGTTTCGGGGTCGGTGATGTCTGTGTTCAGGGTGGTCTTGTCAAGAGCGAAGTCGGTGTGCAGGTCCAGCAGGCCCAGGCCCGGTACAGAGGCGCCGCCCTCTACACCCAGGGGATCGCTCAGGGTCTGGCCGAGCATCTGAAGCCCCCCGCACACGCCAAACACGGGCAGCCCCTGCCCGGCGAGGCGCGTGGTGGCCGCCGCCAGACCGCTTTCCCGCAGCCACCGCAGGTCGGCTGCCGTGCTTTTGCTGCCAGGGAGAATGACCGCCCGCGCCCCTTCCAGCTCGGCTGGGGTGGACACCCAGCGCGCCCGCTCGCCCAGCGGCGCAAACTCGTCGAGATTAGACACGCGCGGCAGGCGGGCGATCGCCACGAAGCCTGCGGACGGGTCCAAGGCCACGCCAGACCGGTCCAGCGCCACCCCATCTTCCTCGGGGAGCGGGATGTGCAGCCACGGCACCACGCCCAGGGTGGGCACGCCGGTCTGCGCCTGAAGCCACTCGGGCGCGGGCGCGAGCAGCCGGGCGTCTCCCCGGAAGCGGTTGAGGATAAAGCCCTTGAGGAGCGTGCGTTCCTCAGGGGTCAGGCAGTGCCAGGTGCCCAGCAGATGCGCGAACGCGCCGCCCCGGTCAATGTCGGCGGCCAGCAGCACGCTGGCCTGGGCCTCAAGCGCCACCCGCATATTCACGATGTCGCTGCTTCTCAGGTTCACTTCGGCGGGACTGCCCGCCCCCTCAATGACGACCAAGTCGTATTCGGCCAGCAGGCTGTGAAGCGCCTGCTGCACGAAGGGCCACAGGCGGGGCTTGCGCTCACGCCAGGGCAGGGCGGTGATTTCAGGCTCCACCCGCCCAAGCAGCACCACCTGACTGCGGGTATCGGCTTCCGGCTTGAGCAGCACCGGGTTCATGCGCACGTCGGGCACCACCCGCGCGGCGCGGGCCTGGACCAGCTGGGCGCGGCCCATCTCCAGGCCTCCGCCGGCCTGACCGTGCGGCGTCACCCCGGCGTTGTTGCTCATGTTCTGGGCCTTGAACGGCGCGACCCGGTAACCCTCATTGGCCAGCGCGCGGCACAGCGCCGCGCACAGATACGATTTTCCGGCATTGCTGGTGCAGCCCTGCACCATCAGCGCGCGGCCTGGACGTTTACTCATGTGTCTCCCCTCCCAGCGCTTGCGAGGACTCTGCCGGGGCCAGCACGGCCCTGAGCGCCGCCACCAGCGCCGCGTTCTGCTCGGGACGGCCGGTGCTGACCCGGATGCAGTCCGGCAGGCCGTAGCTGGCGCAGTCACGAACCTTGATGCCGCGTGCCCACAACTGGCTGGTGACCGCCGCGGCCTCCCCTACCCTGAGGGTCAGAAACGGTGTGCCGTGATGCTCGACCTCACCGAGGGCCCGCAGCTGGCCCGCCAACTGGGCGGCGCCCGCCTGCACCTGCGGCAGAGTCTCGTCCAGAAAGGCCGAGGCGCCCGGCAGCCGTTCCAGCAGGGCAGCTGTTCCGGCGCTCAGGTGCCAGGCCGGGGCCAGGTTGTCGAGCCGGGCACACAGGGCGGCACTGGCCAGCGCGTAGGCGGGCCGCGCGCCCACTAGGCCATGCGCCTTGCCGGGGGACAGCAGCCGGAGCACCTGTGGGTGGGCGGGGGGGGGGTCCAATGCCGTGAAGGGGGCGTAGGCTTCGTCCACCACAATCAGCGTGCCCTGCTCCTCGGCGCGGCGCAGCACCAGAGGCCAGGCCGAAGCCGGCAGGGTGCGCCCGGTGGGATTGTGCGGCTGCCCCACATAGAGCAGCGCCGTGTCTGCTGGCCACGGCCGGGTCAGGTCGTCCAGCACAGACAGCGGGGACCGCGCCAGCGCCACCGCCCGCGCCAGCTCCCCGAAAGGCGCGTGCAGGCTCAGCACCGCCGCCCCTGGGGGGACCAGCGCCCGCACGCAGCGGTGAAGCAGGTCGGAGGCCCCGGTGCTAAGGGCCACCTGCGTAGGCGTGGTGCCGTGCCAGGCCGCCAGCGCCGCGCGCACCACAAAGTAGGTGGGGTCGGGGTACTGGGCGTGGTCGGCGTCCCTGACCGCCTGGAGCAGGGCAGGATTGGGGCCAAACGGATTGCTGTTGACGCTGAAATCCAGCCCGCTGAACGGCACCTGCCCGGGGCCACCGTGCGCCGCGCGGGGCAGCAGCGGCGGTAGGGGGGCCTGGGTCAGGCGGGTCACCGGGTCACCGGGCGCCTGCGTTGGTGCGCCGGCCAGAGCAGCAGCGCGGCCGTGGCCAGCATCAGGCTGCCGCGCGCCAGCACTAGGGCGTGGGCAATATCGCTGTGGTGCGGAGGGCGACCCGCCCCGTTCAGCACGTACAGCGGTTGCCCCACCGCATCCCATTTGTCCAGGCGCAGGCCCAGCGCCCCGGCAAAAGCGCTCATGGGGTGCCCGGCGTTGGGACTGAGGGGCGCGCGGCGGTCGGCGGCCCACACGCGCCAGCCGCGCCCACCAGCCGCCGCCAGGGTACACAGGGCCGTCAGACGTGCCGGCAGGAGGTTCAGCAGATCGTCGGCCCGCGCCGCCGCCTTGCCGGCGTCTTCCAGGTCGGGCGTGCGGTAGCCCCACATGGCGTCGGCGGTGTTGGCATAGCGGTACACCGCTGCCAGGGGCAGGCCGCCTACGCGGTAGGCCAACAGGGGGGCCACCACACTGTCCGACAGGTTCTCGGCCAGGCTTTCGATGCAGGCTCCCGCCACCTCACTGGCCGTGAGGCCGCTGGTTTCCCGGCTAACAAGGTGCCACGCCAGCAGTCGCCGGGCTTCGGGCAGGTCGCCGCCCTGGAGGGCGCGCTGCACCTCCTGTGCTGCGTCAAACAGCGCCTTCCGCGCCAGCAGCGGCTTGAGGAGCACCCCTTGCAGTGGCCAGGGCAGTGCCGTCCCCAGCGTCGCCACTGCGCCGGTCAGCAGCGCGCCGCCCAGCCAGGACCGTGCGCCTTCCTCCAGCTGTCCCCGTGGGGTGGTGGCCGTCCAGGTCCGGCGCGTCCGCTTCAGAAAGCGGCCCATCCAGACGACCGGATGCAGCGCGGCGGGCGGCTCGCCCAGGGCGTCAAGCGCCAGGGCCAGCAGCAGCGCGGGGCGGCTCATCTCGCGGCCTCTGCGCAGCGCTGGACCAACCGCCGCGCCATGGCGGGGTCCGCCGCGTAATGCAGGTGGAGGTAACTGGCGAGCACGTTGCCCCGCGCGTACCCCTCGGTCACCTCTTCGCCGCCCCGGCCAGCAAACTGGTAGGCGGGATGGGTCGGCGGGTGGGTCAGGTGCGAGTAGTGGAATTCGTGGCCGCGCACGCCCGCGCCGGCCGGGCACAGCGGAGACTCCTGCAGGACCTGCGCGTCACGGTAACCCAGGGTCAGCGAGGACGCCATGCGGGTGCGGTAGGGCACCACCCCGCACATCGGCCACGTCTCCCCCTCGGTCTCCAGGTGCTCGGCGAGGTACATCAGGCCGCCGCATTCCGCCACGACTGGGAACCCAGCGTCGGCAAAAGCGCGCACACTTTGCCGCATGGCGACGTTGGCACTCAGCCCGGCGGCGTGCACTTCGGGGTAGCCGCCGCCCAGCAGCAGCCCCGAGCTGCCCGGCGGCAGGCCAGCATCCCGCAGAGGGCTGAACGGCACCAGTTCTGCGCCGGCCAGCCTCAGTTCATCCAGCGCGTCCGGGTAGTAAAAATGAAAGGCCTCGTCCAGCGCGTAGGCGATGCGAACGCGCGACGTGGGAAAGGTCAGGGCTGGCGTGCTGACATGTCCCTCGTCGCCGCTGGGGCTGACACCGGCCGCTTCCCACAGGTCGTCCAGCCGCAGGTGGGCTACAGCGCTCAGGGCGGCGGCCTCATCCCAGTGGGCTTGCTCGGCACTCAGGAGGCCCAGGTGGCGTGCGGGCAACTCCAGGTGCGCGTCGCGGGAGACGTGACCCAGGACCGGCAGCCCCACCTGGGTCAGGGCCACCTCGCACAGCTCGGCGTGCCGGGCGCCGCCCACCCGGTTCAGGATGACCCCCGCCACCCGGAGCCCTGGCCGGAAGTCGCGCAGGCCTGCCGCGAGGGCCGCCACGGTGCGCGCCATGCCGCCTGCGTCAATCACGAGCACCACTGGGGCGTCCAGCTGACTGGCCAGGTCGGCCGTGCTGTGTTCATCGCTGTGCGGGTCACGGCCGTCGTACAGGCCCATAACGCCCTCGATCAGCGCAAAGTCCGCCCCCGCCGCTGACCGCTGGAACAGGGCTTTCATGCGCGTCTGTGACAGCAGAAACGTGTCGAGGTTGCGTGCCTGCCGTCCCGCCGCGCGGCTCAGGTGGGTCGGGTCCAGGTAGTCGGGGCCAAATTTATACGGCTGAACCGTGAGGCCACGTCCGCGCAGCGCCAGGCACAGCAGCGCCGTGACGGTGGTTTTGCCACTGCCGGAGTGCGGCGCCGCAATCACCAGCCGCCTCATGGGGTCTCACAGGTCGCCAGGCCCACAGTCAGTACTCGATGCCCAGTTGCCCGCCAATCCCTGCGGCGTAAGCATGCTTGACCGGCTGAATCTCGCTCACCGTATCGGCCAGGGCTATCAGCTCTGGCAAGGCGCCCCGGCCGGTAATCACCACATGCAGCCGGGGGTCGCGGGCCCGCAGCGCAGCTTCCACCTCGGCCCACTCCACCCAGCCGTATTTCAGGGGATAGGTGAACTCGTCCAGAACGATCAGGTCGTAGTCGCCCGACAGCACCGCTTCCCTGGCGAGGGTCCAGCCGTGCGCCGCCAGCTCCGCGCTGTTTTCGAGGTCGCGTGACCGCCAGGTCCAGCCGTCGCCCAGCCCCTGATAGGGCAGCTGGAGCGCGTCCAACGTGCGGTGCTCTCCAAATTTTGCAGTGTCGTGCTTCAGGAACTGGAACATCTTGACGCGCAGGCCACGGCCGTGCGCCCGCATCATCAGGCCCAGCGCGGCGGTGGTCTTGCCCTTGCCCTTGCCGGTGTTCACGATAATCAGGCCGCGCCGCCCCTTGCTCACCCCCTCTTTCTTGCGGTAGGCGTCGCGCTGCTCGGTCAGCTCGCGCATGGCCCGCTCGCGGCGTTCCTGGGTGGACTCGCCGGGCATAGAATCGCCCGTCATTTCAGCGCCTCGGGGTGCAGCCAGCGAATCAGGCTGCGCAGCGCGGTGACGAGGTTCGGGCCGGGGCGGCTGAGGGCGTCACGCTCTTCGGGCGTGGGGTTAAACACCTGACCAGAGGACACGGCGCGCAGGCTGCTCCAGCCGGGGCGCCGGCGGGCTTCGTCGAGGGTCAGGCCTACCATGACCTGCGGATCACTTTTGACAATCAGTTCCGGGTCCAGTTTGGGAAAGTTACCCAGCCGCGCGGGCACGATGGTCTGGCCGCCCGCCTGGCTAATCAGCACCCCAATAAAGGAGTTGGGGCCCACCGAATAGGGCGAGGGGTCAACCTCGTAGTAGGTGCTGACCTTGGGGCGGCCGATCACCAGTTGCTGCAGGCCATTCAGGTCACTGCGCATGCGGGTGACCAGGCGGGTGGCGTTGACCTCGCGGTTGGTGAGTTTGCCCAGAGTGGCGATCTTCTCGAAGACTTCCTTATAGGTCTGGGCGGTGCCGCCGTAGACCGTCAGGCCCGCCGCCGCCAGTTTCTCGGTCAGGCGCGAGCCGCTGGATTCGTCGGCCAGGACGAGGTCGGGTTTCAGGGCCGCGATGGCTTCGAGGTTGGGCTGATAGGCGCTGCCCACCTTAGGCAAGCGGTCAACGAGCGCCTTGGGGGCGTTGCTGTAGAGGTCCACTGCAATCAGCTTGTCGGCGGCCCCAATGGCCTCCAGGGTCTCGGTGTGGCTGGGCAGCATCGAGATGATTCGCCGGGGCTCGGCGCGCAGGGTGACCGTGCGTCCCAGATCGTCGGTGACCGTTAGCGGATATCTGGTGGCCGACGCGCCCGACAGGGTTGCCGCGGCCAGCACAGCCGTTAGATTCAGGCTCCAGCGAGCAGGGGTAGGGACAGGGGAACGTAGGTGGGGCATGAAAAGCTCCGGCGTGCGGGGCGAAAACAGGCCACCTGTGCGGGCGCACGAAACAGAAAAACCCGCCAGGGCCTGGGGCCGGAAAGCAGGTCGCGTTCATGCGTAACTGCGGCCCTCTGACAGCGAGAGGTGCCCCGCCGTGAGGCGAGACGTCCCTGAGAGGCATTCGGGCTGACAGGCGAAAAGTGTATTCCGCACCTGATTACCGCTGCGCGACAGCGCCGGACTGGGCCGCTCGGAGAGCAGACCTTCACCGGACTTCCCCTGGCTCAGGTGCCCCGAGCCTATCAGACGGATTCCGAGACCACAGCTTGCGAAGACGGTTGAAGCCGAGCGGTACGGGTTCTGCGTCATGACCGCACAGCGCAGAAGGGCGCCGTCTGCGCCTCCACGCGGCGAAATCGGCCGTTGTTCTCGCCCTTTTGTGAAGCTCTTCGAGGCTGCTGCGACGCTTTTCAAGGCCACTTGATTCCATTGGAGGCTGTACGAGGCGCGCAGAAGTCCAGCGGGTTCCAGGCGCACAAATTCCATGCTGATGTGTGGAAGTTATCTCAGCCGGCGCAGCGCATGCGGTTACGGTGCTTCGGGCGGCACCAGCGCGACCAGCCACCACGCTGCCTCGCCGCCATCCACCTCGCCCCGGTCCAGGGTGACCCGCGTGCCCGGCGGCGTGACCACCGCGTTCAGGCCCAGGGTGACTCGCAGAGCGGCTTGCAAGCTGCCCGCATGGGCAAAGGCCAACACCTCGCCGCTGCTGGGCAGGGCGTCCAGCCAGTGCCGCACCCGCGCGTGAAAGGCGCGCCCCGTCTCGCCCCCCGGTGGGCCGCTGCCCGAATCAGGGTCGGCCAGGGCCTCTATCCAGGTGCGTGGCGCGGACCCGTGGCGGGCTTCCAGCTCAGCCCAGGTCAGGCCAGCCATCACCCCAAACTGCGCTTCGGTCAGCTCGGGAGCGGGGGCGGCGTGAGGAAAGCCGGCCAGCGCCGCTGTCTGCCGCGCCCGCAAGCGCGGGGACGCGAACACGGTCGCTCCCTCATTCACAGCGCCGCGCAACTTCAGAGACCGCGCCAGTGCCTCTCCGGCGGCGGAGAGGGGGGCGTCATCGTGTGCCAGTGGATAGCGGCCCTCGCGGTTGCGGGCCGTGGGCGCGTGCCGCACCAGATGCAGCCGCAGGGTCACGCCCGGCCCCAGGCATAGGCCCCCAGCGCCCCCAGTTCGGCGGCCACCACCACCAGGCCGTAGATGTCGCCGCTCAGCCCACCTCCCAGGCGCCCGGCCGCAAACCGGGCCGCCAGCCAGCCACCGGCGCCCGCTGCCAGCGCGGCCTGCCAGCCTCCGGGGAGCAGCAGCACCGGCACGGTCAGCAGCAACGGCACCCAGCCTGCGCCGCCGCGCGACTGCCCGCCCAGGCGACTGCTGCCCGCCACCGGGAAAGCGTTCATGACGCCCCACATCACCGCGCGGCCCAGCACCGCCGCCACCACAGCGGCGTAGGCGGGCAGACCCGCACCCAGCAGACTCCACAGCAGCAGCAGGGCCAGTACCCCCGTGGCCAGCCCAAACGCCCCGACATGCACGTCGTGCATGATTTCCAGGCGCCGTTCCGGCGAACGCGGCGCCAGCAGCGCGTCGGCGCTGTCCACCAGGCCGTCAAAGTGCATCAGGCCAGTGACCGCCAGCCAGGCCCAGACGGCCAGCGCCGCCTGCACGTTCGCCGGCAGCGGGAGGGGCAGCCACAGCACCAGGGCGGCGGCACCCCCCACCAGATACCCCACCAGCGGGTAATAGGCGCTGGCCCGCCGGAACTCCTGGGCGCCCACGTTCCCTGGGTCGGGCAGAGGAATGACCGACAGAAAGGTGATGGCCAGCTGAGCCGCCCGCCACTGTGTCCAGAACCTATGCAGCCAGAACCCACGCTTCACGCCGCCTGTTTTACACGACGGCGAGGGAGAAGGCCTACTTCACGGCCAGAGCAACCTCAGCCGCAGTGCAGCGGGCGACTGGCCATGCAGGCTGAGCCGCAACCGCCAGGTTCGTTGGATCGTCAGCAACGCCCCTTCATTCCGTCAGCGCGGCGGCCTCTTTCGCTGACTTCCTCCATTGGTCTGCCAAGCGGTTGAGGGTGAACTGGCCGCTCCGGTTTGCGCAGCGACGACGCGCGAGACCATCCTCACCGTCCCTTGAACTCGATGACGCCCTTATTCATCTCCAGTTTCCCTGAAGCGTGTAGCACTGGGCTGCGCTCCGTGCCGAAGCTGGAGTAGCGCTCCAGATGACTGATCTTTGCCTGCGCGCCCGTCAGGTCGATGGCCGACAGGGCCACCCAGAACGAGAAGTGGTTGCGGCCCAGCACCGGCGCCGTGACCTCCTGGCCGAGATCATCCGTGAAGATGGTCATGGGCTTGTAGCTGGCAAACGACCCTGCCCCGTTTGACACGGCGCTGTACGCCGCGAACACCACATGGGCCAGTTCGTCCGGCCGGTGAATCACCGCCGTTTCCTGACCTGCTTTTCGGCTGTCGCCCGAAAGCGTGATGTACGGGGGCCTCCTGGACGCGCCCTGCTCGCGGTAGTACACCTTGCCCGTGGTTCCATCTTTAAGGACATAAAAAGCGTAGAGATCCAGGTCGCCCTGACCGGCCCACTGCAGAGTGATCGTAATTTTCTTGCCTTTTTCGATGTTCACGCTGGCGTTTTTCTTCAGGCTGACCTGACTTGCAGGCGCAGCTGCTGCCGGCGCCGGGGTACGGGCGGCGGGCGGCGCACTCAAACCCAACGTTTCCCATTTCTTCCACCAGGCCGCAAATTCACTGAGCAGCTGACTGTAGAGCTGCTCGTCGTCCAACTGGTCAATGTCGTCGGCGGCGAAGAACCCGGAGTTGTCGAGTACCCGTCCCTGCAAGGTATCGAGCCTGGCCAGCACCCCGTAATCTGCCTGGCCCAGGCCGACAAACTGCCAGAACAGCGCCTCGGAGGCGGTGCTCTTGAGAATCTTCTCGATCTTCCGGCTGGTGCCGCTGTCAATGCCGCCGTCTGTGACGAACAGCACCAGGGTCGGCAGAACAGGTAGGCGCGCGGCACGGTCCTCTGCGGCGGCTTCCCGGTGCACCCCTAGCACGTCCTGCATCACCGGGGGCTCATTGTTGCCGTAGCCGATCTGCTTCACGGCGGGCACGACGCCCATCAGCTGAGGCATCTGCGTGCCCGCCACACCCAGCACACTGTCCTCGTCGAGGTCGCCCATGCGCGCAAACCGGCTGGCGTAATACCAGAACTCCATGGCATTGTTGTCGTCCAGACGGGCCGCAACAGGAATCAGCCGTTCGAGCGTCTCCTGAACTGTGCCGCGGCTGTAGAGCTTCCCCATGCTGCCAGAAGCGTCCATCACGACCATGACCCGCGCCCTGAGGCCGCTGATCCCTGTCCGGGTCAGCACCACACCAACCTGCTGTTTGCGCAGGTCAACCTTGCTGGCGGGCGCTGGCACCGCCGGAGGCGCGGGCGGAAATACAGTGGCCAGCGGTGGCGGGGCCGGTTCTTCCTCGGCCACCTCTCCACCAAAGGACCTCACCAGCGCCGCCATGCCGCCGTTAAAGCCCTGTTCTACCGCCGCGACGCGCCACGCCCCCTGGTGCCGGTAGATCTCCACCAGCATGACGGCCAACTCAGCGCCGCCGGGGGTCAGCATGAACTGCTGAGGGTCCCCCACCGACGGCGTGATCGTCACCTGGCCGCGCCGCAGGCGGCCAATCGGCTGCGAGTCGCTTGTGGCACACAGCACCAGGCGTGAGATCCACTCTGGCAGCTGGTCGAGGTTCAGCGTGAACTGCACGTCTCCAGGCGCGGCGGTCATACGCACTTCCCCGCGCGGTGAAGCGGGCTGATTGAAAAAGACAAGGTACTGGTCATCCACGATGGTGCGGGCGTCATTCAGCGCGAACAGACTGAGGTCAACGTCTGGGTGGTCCAGTGCCGCGTGCAGGGTCAAGGTCAGGCCCTGACCCTGGGCACCCAGGGCCAGGCGCTGCCCCTTGAGAAGTACGGTCATGTGCTCTCCTTCAGAGCGCTGGCGGCGCGCATATGGCCTCGCCAGCCTCTCTCCTGCTTCAGTGTAGTGATTCCGAGCAGGCACCCTGGCCGCACATGGGGACCGCTTGCAGGCGGGGCGCCCGCCTCAGCCTCCGCAGGTGACCACATTGACTCGCCCGCCGGCCCCTCGACAGGCCAGTGGGCAACAGCACTGTCAAACCGGGTGCAGGTCCTGAACTGCCCCGCCCAGAGCCTGGGCCAGCTGCGCGGCGCGGCTGAGGCGGACGTGGCCGCTCTCGGTGTTGACCACTGTGCAGGGGTGACCTCTGAGGCTCTGGGCCTGCTCCAGCGCGTCTGTCCAGGCGTCGCTGCCAGGGTGAAGCGGCACATTGGCCCGCCCGTCGGTGAACACCACCAGTTCCGCACCCGGCTGGGCACGCAGGACGGTGCCGGCCAGGTGCAGCGCGTGGGCCAGGGGCGTGCGCCCGCCCGTGGGGACCGAGCGCACCGCGTCTTCGGCCTCCTGACGGTCGGCCGTCCAGTCCAGCCGCAGGTCGGCCCCACTGCCCCGGAACGTCACCAGCGCGGCCCGGTCACGCCCACCGCCGCCGGCCAGCAGCGCCAGCATGGCCCCTTTCAGGGCGCCCATGCGGCCGGCAGCCCCCACGCTGCCGCTGGCATCTGCCACAAACAGCACCCGGCGGCCCGACTGCACCTCTAAGACCGGCGCGTGAAAGTCCTCGCGGGTCAGGTGAAAGTCACCCGGCGCCCCCCGTTGCAGGGCGCTGCGCAGGGTGGCCGGCAGGTGCAGCCGACCGGCCTGTGGGTCCGCCACCGTGCGGACTACCCGGCCTGGCTGCGCTCCGGCTGGCTGACGGCCCAGCGCCGTGTGATGCAGTGTGATGGGCGCGGCGGGCGCAGGCGCGAAGATGTCCTCGGGCGCGGCGTCTGGAGGAGCCTGAGCCGGGTCCGGCGGGGGTGGCGACGGGTCCTCACTGGGCGGCGCAGGGGGAGATGGCGGGGGCGGCGGAACGGCGGCGCGGTGGTTCAGCACCAGGGGGGCCACCACCTCCACGTCGGCCCACTGCACGGTCAGGCGCCCCTGGAGTGCCGCGTGGGCGCGGGCGGCGCGGTGCAGCACCAGATCAGCCCGCAAGCTGGCGACCCCAGCACGCAGCACCACCGCCGACAGCTGGCTCAGCAGGTCGTCTGGCACCTTCACCTGTGCCCAGGCCTCGCGGGCCCGCCGCAGCTGAGTGGCCAGCCGCTCTTCTTCCCCGGCCCACTGCGCCTGAAACCCCTGAGGGTCCGTCTCAAAGGCCATGCGGCGGCGCAGAATCTCTGCCCGCTGCTCGGGCTCGCGGGGGGCCAGAACATCCACGCACAGCCCAAAGCGGTCCAGAAACTGTGGGCGCAGCTGCCCCTCCTCGGGGTTCATGCTGCCCACCAGCGCAAAGCGGGCCGGCTGCTCGGCGCTGAGGCTGTCGCGCTGCACCCGCACCACACCCATGGCAGCGGCGTCCAGCAGCACGTCTACCAGATGGTCGGGCAGCAGGTTGACTTCATCGATATACAGCAGCCCGCCGTGGGCCTGCGCCATTAAACCCGGCTTGAGCCGCGCCGCGCCCCTCAGGGCAGCGTCCAGGTCCAGGGTACCGACCACGCGGTCCTCGGTGGCGCCCAGCGGCAGGTTCACGAAGGGGCCGCCGCCCGGCAGCAGGGCCGCCAGCCCCCGCGCCGCCGTGCTCTTGGCTGACCCCTTGTCACCCCGAATCAGGACCCCGCCGAGGGCCGGGCAGACGGCCACCAGTGACAGCGCCAGTAGCAGGTGAGGCTGGTGCGCCACCGCACAGAGGGGGTAGGCCGTCATGCCGGCGCCCCGCAGGCCACCCGGAGCACGGTGATCTCGAAGGTCCAGCAGTAGCGCCATCCCCCAGCTTCCTGACGCAGATACGGCTTGAGGGCGGCCAGACTCTGGGCCTCAGAAAGCGGCAGGCGGGCGAAGGTCAACATCTCAGCCGTGGTCGTAAACGTCAACTCCCGACTCTCTGTGATGGCCTGCGCTGTCACAGGCCAGCCCAGGGCCTCAAGCGCTTCCCGCAGCAACCGCGCCCGGCCCGGCTTAGGGGTGCCGGCCAGTGCGCGGCGCAGTTGCACGTGTGGACTGCCCACGCCGTCGTCTTCGAGCAGATACAGCGCGTGGCGGCTCAGACGCCGCAGGGTTTCCAGGGCCGGGCGCAGTTCGGGCTGATACGCCAGCGACCAGGCCGCCAGAACGGCGTCATGGACCGGAACCTGGTCGGGCGCCTCCTCCAGAGAACAGCACACGGTCCTCAGGTGGGGCGGTGCCCCCCTGGCCCGCAGCTGGGCCAGCATGTCCGGCGAGTAGTCCAGGGCAGTCGCCTGGGCCACCGCCCCCACCAGCGGCAGCAGCAGGCGGCCCGTGCCCGCGCCCACGTCCAGCAGGCTCCAGGTCCTGTGCAGGTCGCCCCGCAGCCAGCTCACCGTGTTGGGCAGCGCCGGCTGGGTGTGGTCGTAGTCGGCGGCCTTGGCCTGCCAGAAAGCGAGGTCGCGGTCGGGCCTGTAGCGCTCCGACCGCGCCGAGAGCACCAGGTCGCGCCAGCGGGTCAAGGGATCAGCGGGCACGTTCACCGCGTTCCTCCAGCAGCCCTTCACTCTCGGCCAGCAGGCTCTGCAAGGCCAAGAGCGTCTCGGGCTGCGGGCGCCACATGCCGCGCCCCTCGGCTTCCAGCAGGCGACTGGCGATGGCGTTCAGCGCCCACGGGTTGCTCTGACGCAGGAAATCCTGATTCTCGGGGTCCAGCGCGTAGGCCTGGGCGACGCCCTCATACATGAAGTCGTGGGCGAGGTCAGCGGTGGCGTCAAAGCCAAACAGGTAGTCCACAGTGGCCGTCTGCTCCAGCCCGCCTTTGTAGCCGTGCCGGCGAATCCCGTCAAGCCATTTGGGATTCACCACACGGCTGCGGTAGACACGCAGCGCCTCTTCTTTCAGGTCGCGCACCCGCGCCCGCTCGGGGTTGGCGCTGTCCCCAAAGTAGCCGCGCGGCTGCACGCCGCTGAGGTGCCGCACCGACGCCATCATGCCGCCGAAAAACTGCAGGTAATCGTCGCTGTCAAAAATGTCGTGTTCGCGGTTGTCCTGGTTGTGCAGCACCAGCTGCGTCTGTGCCAGGCGGGCGCGGAAGTCCTCGCGGGCGTCGGCCCCCTGTTCGGCGGCGGTGTAGGCGTATCCGCCCCAGTTCACGAACACCCTGACAAAGTCGGCGTCGGTTTGCCAGTTGCCCTCCTGAATGAGGTCGAGAATGCCCGCCCCATAGGTGCCGGGCGCACTGCCAAACACGCGGTACGTGGCGCGCGCCTCGGCTTCTTCTGGGGGCAGGTCCAGGAGGCGGCCTTCCAGTTCGGCCAGGTAGTGCCGGCGCGGAAAGTTCTGGTCTGGGTCCTCGTCGGCGTGCATGGCCAGCCGAAAAGCCTCGTCCAGCAGGTGAATCAGGTGCGGGAAAGCGTCCCGGAAAAACCCACTGATCCGCACGGTCACGTCAATGCGCGGGCGGCCCAGGTCCTCCAGGGCAATGAGTTCGGCGCCCTCCAGCCGGCGGCTTTGCGGGTGCCACAGGGGGCGCACACCCAGCAGCGCAAAGATCTGGGCGATGTCGTCTCCCTGCGTGCGCATGTTGCTGGTGCCCCACACACTGATGGCGACGTGTTCCGGGTACGCCCCGCCGGTTTCCTGCCGGTGGCGCTCCAGCACTTCGCGCGCCAGATTCTGGCCCACCGCCCAGGCCGCCTGCGAAGGCACCGCACGCGGGTCCACGGCATAGAAGTTGCGGCCGGTGGGCAGGATATGCGCCTGACCGCGTGACGGTGCCCCGCTGGGCCCGGCGGGCACATAGCGCCCGGCAAGGCCCAGCAGGAGGTTGGTGATTTCCTCCTCGGTGCGGTCAAGGTGGCGGTTCAGGTCACGGCAGGCGTAGTCCAGCGTACGCGGCACCGTGCCGTAGCCCTCCCGCACGCCCAGGGTCAGAGCCAGGACCTCTGGAATGGCCGCCGGGTCAAAGTGCCGGTCCTGCAAGGTCTGGTACAGATGCAGGCCGAGTTCGTCCAGCAGCTCCAGCGCATCTGCGTTCGTCTGCACCGGCTGACCGGCCAGGTTGTTCAGCGCCGTGTCCGCCTGGCGGCGCTGACCGGGACTTCCCAGCAACTCGGTGAGGTCAAGGCCAAGAAGGTCGGCCAGACCGGCGTGCAGGCCCGGCACCTCGGCGTTGGCCAGGCGGGTCAGCGCCCGCAGCATCTCCGGGCGCTGCTCGCCCTGGGGGGCCAGCCCCAGCGTGTGCAGACCGTCCCGGATCTGCGCCGCACCCAGCTCGCACAGATAGCCGTCAATGTCTTCCAGCAGGTGCGCCACGTCCGACCCACTCATCTCGGCGATGGTGGTGGGCACGCCATCCTCGGTCTCGGTTTCGTCCCACTCGTGGACGTGGTCACCGTGGTCGCGGCGCAGCATGGTGCCCAGGTCGGTGCCCAGGTTGGCCTGCTGCACCAGGTCCCAGATCTGGCCCTGGAGGAGCGGCAGCTTGCTGGGGTCAAGCAGTTCGAGCTGGTAGTACTCGTCCACCAGCCGGGCGAGTTCGGCCAGGGGGCCGTAAGTATCTGCGCGCGTCAGAGGCGGGGGCAGGTGGTCGAGAATGGTGGCGTGGGCGCGGCGTTTGGCCTGGGTGCCTTCTCCGGGGTCGTTGATGACAAACGGGTAGAACAGCGGCAGGTCGCCCAGCAGGCTGTCTGGAAAACAGGTTTCAGAGAGCCCCACGCCCTTGCCAGGCAGCCACTCCAGCGTGCCGTGCTTGCCGACATGAATCAGGGCGTCGGCGCCAAAGCCGCCCAGCACTTCCGGCTCCCGCAGCCAGCGGTACAGGGCGTGGTAGTGGTGGGTAGGCGGCAGGTCCGGCGTGTGGTAGATGGCGTCGGCGTCCATGCCGTACCCACGCGGGGGTTGCAGCGCCACGAACATCTTCCCGAAAGTCAGGCCCGCCAGGCAAAGCTGGCCCTCATGCACGTATGCCTCGCCCGGCGCCTTGCCCCATTGCTCGGTCACGCGCCGCTGCTGAGAGGCGGGCAGCTCAGCAAACCAGGCCCCGTACTGCGCCGCCGGAATCCTGACGGCGGCCCGGGCCAGTTGCCCTGGCGTCATCACAGTCTGGTCGTAGTTGCTCCGCTCGATCAGGTCGTGCATCAGGTCATCGGACTGTGCTGGCAAGTCGCCCACGTCGTAGCCATCAGCCTTCAGGGCGCGCAGCACCCGCAGCAGCGACGCCGCCGAGTCCAGCCCCACCGCGTTGCCCACCTGCGACGCCTTACTGGAGGAATTGGTAAAAATAAACGCCAGCCGCTTCTCGAAGTTGGCCTTGTGCCGCAGGCGGGCCAGCCGGAGGGCCGTTCCGGCCAGCCGCGCGGTGCGCTCCGGGTCGGCCACCTGCCGCCGGACCTCGCCCTCCTGCTCCTTGAACGCAAAAGGCACCGAGATAATGCGCCCGTCAAACTCGGGAATGGCGACGTTCATGGCGGTATCCAGAGGGTTCAGGCCGCGTGAGCTGGTCTCCCAGGGGCCGCGTCCGCCGCCCAGCGTCACGCCCTGCACCACCGGCACCCCCAGCCGGGCCAGCGCCGAGACGTTGTCCCCCGCCGCAGTGATCCCGCCCGCGTTCACGTCGGCCATGGCAAAAGAAAGGGTAGTAATGAGGGCGGAAATGAGGGGCCGCCCCAACTGCTGGTCATCTGTAGCCTGAAACAGCGCGAAGGCTTTGGGGTTCCCGGCGCCGTCCACGTCTTTCAGGGACGTGGTGAAGACTGGCAGGGCATCCGCACCCGCCTCGTCCAGCGCCTCAATGAGCGTGTCGATAAAGGCGGTGTTGCCGCTCAGCGCATGCGCGCGGTAAAAGAGGACACCAATGGCCGGACGCTGGGGGTCGTGCCAGCGCTCCCAGTCGGCCAGGGTGGCGTTCTCAGGCAGTTGGGGGTGGTACACGCCGTGTTCCGGCAGGGCCAGGGGCGGCTGGGCGCCGTACCCGGTCATCCGCAGGGTGTCCGAGAGCGACAGAAGCAGTTCGCGGGTGTTCTGCCAGCCGCTGGCCGCCAGGTAGCCCAGCGCCGTGTCCAGCGTGTGCGCCGGCGCCAGAGACAACCGGGCCAGTTCGGCGTCCGGCTCGTTGGCGCCACTGACCAGCAGCAGGGTCTGGCCAGCCCGGCGGGCGTGCGAGAGCAGCAAGTCCATGCCCGGCATATTCCTGATCTGGCCGTGCAGGCGGGCGACCACCACCTCGGCCTTGCCCACGGCCCCACCCAGCAGGCTGGCCATCTGCGCGTCGCTACGGATGCCCCCCAGCAGGGCGCCGGTCACCGGGCCAAAGTCGTCTGGCAGGATGTCTTTGGCTGCCCGCAAGTTCAGCAGGTCGGTGTCGGCATGGCTGAGCAGCGCAAAGCCGTGCAGGTCACCGGGCGTCAGGGGTGCGGCCGCCTGCGGCTGGCCCACACCTTGGCCACTGGCGGCGTCCCAGGTGTAGTAGTTGAAAGTGTACTCCACCAGTTCCGGCGGCACGGGCAGGGCGCCGTCCGCCTCCAGCATGGCGCTGATGTAGTCGAAGATTGCCACCACCAGCCACGGGTCGTTGACCGAGTGAAACCACACGTCCTGGCCGTCAAAGACCAGATGCGCCACGTTGCTCAGGGGACAGGGTCCCAGACAGCCGCTTTTCGTGAGGTGCACCTGATGGCGCAGCTTGCGGCGTGTCCACTCCTCTTTGTAGGTGTCTACCGGCGCGGCCGCATAGCCCCGGTCGGTGCGGCCGCAGCAGCATCCATGAAAGCAGTAACTCAGGTGGCCGCGCTTCCGGACCACATTGATGGTGCGCCCATCGGCGCGGGTGACGCGCTGCCGCGAGCCCGGCGAACGGGGAGAAGATTTGGACGTCACAGCCGCCCTCCTTTCAGGTGAGCGAACAAGGCTTCTGGCGTCGGGAACAGCGGCAGGCCGGTCTGGCTGTGCAGGGCCACCAGCCACGGCTGACGCAGATGACAGCCGCGCAGCAGGGCCGCGTCACGGAACACCTCCGCTGGGGCGCCGCTGGCCTGCACCTCACCGCGCCCCAGCAGAAAGACGTGGTCAGACACGGCATAGATAAAGTCTATGTCGTGCGAGGACACGATCAGGCGTGTGCCGCCATCCCGCAGCCGCCCCAGCAGGTCAATCATGTCCTCTGTCATGGCGGGGTCCAGGCCGGCGGTGGGCTCGTCGAGCAGCAGCACGTCCGGGCGCAGCGCCAGGGCCCCGGCCAGCGCCACGCGCTTTTTCTGGCCGTAGGAGAGGGAATGCACAGCTTTGTGGCGCAGGGCCTCAGTGCCGGTAGCGCGCAGGGCCCCCTCCACCCGCTCCTGAATCTCGGCGTCGGGCAGGCCCAGGTTGCGCAGAGCAAAGGCCACGTCGTCGGCCACGCGGGCGTAGAAAATCTGCCGGTCCGGGTCCTGAACAACCAGCGTCACGCGCTGGCGGTAGGCGTCCAGCGCGCTTTTTTTGTAGCCCAGCGGCTGCCCCTGAAAGCGCACCTGGCCGCCGCTGGGTTTCAGGAGGCCCAGCAGATTCAGAAACAGGGTGCTTTTGCCGGCGCCGTTCGCCCCGATCAGGGCCGTCACAGCCCCCAGGCCGAAATCCAGACTCACGCCCCGCAGCGCCTGGGTGCCGTCGCGGTAGGTGTAGCTCAGGTCGTGGGTGGACAGAAGTGGGGCACTCATACGGACTCCGATCGAATCGAGCGTTCTGCTCGATGAAATCCGAGCGGAGCGAGAAGGGAAAGATGCGGATTTTGCGATATGGAAGCGCAGACGGCGCCTTTCTTTGCTGTGCTGCAATGAAGCGGAATCCGCATTACAGGTGAAACTCTCCCCGGTAGAGCTTGAGGTCCAGGGCCCGCTGCCAGCCCCCGTAACTGTTCATGACACGGGTGAACAGCAGGCCTGCCAGCGCCGCCGCCGAACGGATCATGACCCTGGGGTTCCGCTGCCCAAATTTCAGGTCGCTCGCCTGCCGCATGGTGTCCAGTTCCTCGGCAAAGATGGTTACGAAGCGGTAAACCAGGATGGTCAGTTCAGTAAATTCACGCGGCACCTTCAGGCGGTGCAGCAGCCCGGCCCACTGGTAGACGGGCGTGGTCAGCGCAATGAAGTACGTGGTGCTGATGCCCGAGAGACTGCGCGTAAAGAGCAGCAGCGCGGCGTCCACGCCCGATTCACTCAGGCCGACAAACCCCCCGCCCAGCGGCACCGCCCACAGCAGCGGCTCTGGCGAGCGCGTGACGCTGAGCGCGACGGTCAGCAGGCTCAGCGCGATGAACGATGCCGGAATGGTGTACAGCCGCAGGTAGGGCCGCAGCGGAATACCCGCCGCACCGACCGTCAGGGTGGCCATGACCAGCAGCACCAGGGCGTGCACGGCGGGCGAGTCCAGCGAAATGACGACCAGCAGCGCCCCCAGCCCGGCGCCCACCTTCCAGGCCGCCGGCAAGGGCGCGAGGCGGTTGGTCTGGGCATACTGGTCAAGCTCAAACATGGAGCGTCACAACTCGGCGTCCCGCACTTCCGGCGCTTCACTGCCGCGCCCCCTCCGGCGCCCCTGCTGATACCCGAGGTAGTAAAAAATGACACCTGCTCCCAGCGCTGCCTGCAAGGCAAAGAGCAGCGACTCAATCTCGCCGCTGGCCGGCTCAATGAGGGGAGAGGCCCACGGTTTGTAGGTCTTGTCAATCTGCGTGATGGCTGCCTCGGCCTGCCCATCGGCGCCGCCAAATTCGGCGCCTTTCAGGAACACGAGCGGCAGGATCACCAGGGCGGCAATACACAGCACGATGGCCAGTCGGCCCAGTGGGGTCAGGTTAGCTGAGGGCTTCACGAACAGCCCCCTCGCCCTCGAATTCAACGACTTTATCCAGCACCAGCACGGTCAGCAGCCCCTCGGCAATGGCAATCGGGATCTGCGTCAGCGCGAAGATGCCCAGGAATTTCAGGGTGGACGCCGCTACGCCACCTGCCGGGTCAGGAAACACCAGGCCCAGCTGCACAGAGGTCACCACGTAGGTCAGCAGGTCGGCCAGCGCCGCAGCGGTAAAGATGCTGACATTGCGGTTCGCCCCTGCCCGCTGCAGGACGCGCCAGACCGCGTAGGCCACGAAAGGCCCAGCCACCGCCATCGAAAAAGCGTTGGCGCCCAGCGTGGTCAGGCCGCCGTGCGCCAGCAGCAGCGCCTGAAACAGCAGCACAATGACCCCTAGCACCACCATCGGCAGCGGACCAAAAAGAATGGCGCCCAGGCCCACCCCGGTCGGGTGCGAGCAGGACCCCGTCACCGAGGGCAGTTTCAGCGCCGAGAGCAGAAAGACGAATGCCCCGGCCAGCGCGAGCAGCAGCTTTTTCTCGGGATGGTCGCGCATCATCTGCCGCAGCCGCCGCAAACCCAGAACAAAAAAGGGCACGGTGATGACAAACCACGCCAGGGCCCATTCCCTGGGAAGAAAGCCTTCCATGATGTGCATGGCCTGCGCCTGCGAGCCGAGCAGCAGCGCGGCGGCGCCGCTCAGGGCCACCACCTGCCGCCCCCTGAATTGAGGTCTGAACACCCAGTTCTCCTTAGGTCCCGCGCGTCTGGTGAAAGGCTTTAGAGCGGAAGACGCAACACTCCGCTCCAGCCGGGGCCAGAGCGGAATGCGAGAACACTGGAAAGGGTCAGGCAAGGCTCATGTCGTGGCCCTCTTTTGGCGAGAGGTGCAGAGCCAAGTAGGCTCCGCGTCCCTGAGAGGCATTCGGACTTAAGAGGCAAAGCCTCCATTACCGTTGCGCGACAGTGCCGGAATGTGCGTGGAGCGCAGTCACCGGACTTCCCCTGACTCAGGTCGAAAAAGTCTAGCACCGGGCCAGCGCGGTCAGGTGATTCGGCGCTTGTGCTGAGATCGAAAGGGAGCGACTCTGTAATGTCTTTGGTTGGCTCGGGTGTTGAGCCAAGCGGCAGAGCGTCAGAGGCTCACTCTTTCTAGATCGGAACAGCACGAGCTTACGCCCATTCTTGGAGGGCTCGGAAGGATGTTGGCCGACTCTTCCAGTGGAGGCTCTTACCGCCTGCCAAGTTGAGCGTCCGGCCCTCCACTCTGCATCCACCGACCAACTCGCCTCTAAACAGCGAAAGAAATAGGCTTTCCTCCTGTGAAGGGCGCGGGCCTGGCAGCCAGCCTTCAGTCCATTAGCGGTTCAGAAACCGCTGCCGCACCAGCGTCAGCAGCGCGTCGCCCGTGGGGTCGCCCGAGGTCTTGAGCGCCGTAAAGGCCTCGCCGGACGCCGAGGTCCGGGTCCGAAAGGCGGTGATCTCCCCTGACACCACCCGCGCAATCACCTGCGCGACCTCCTGCGGCGTCTGCCCCACGGCCACCGGCCCGCCGCCCGCCCGCGCCTGCTCCATTAGCGTCACCATCGGGGCCAGGTAATCGTCCAGCACTGGCCGGTACACCTCGTCCAGTGGCCCCGGCGATTCTTCCAGTCCGGCCAGCACTGTGGTCAGAAAATTGGTGGCGATGGCGCCAGGCTCGACAACCTGCACCCGGATACCGAAATACGGCTCCAGATAGGACGCCAGGCTTTCGCTCAGGCCTTCGACGGCAAACTTTGCGGCGCAGTACAGGTCGTTCAGCGGCTGCCCCACCAGCCCACCCACCGAAGTCACGTTGACGATTTGCCCACGTCCAGCCGACCGCATGACAGGCAGCACCGCGCGCACACAGCGGATGACACCCAGCAGGTTGAGGTCCAGCACCTGCTGCACGTCCTCGTCACTCGCCTGTTCGGTGGCGCGCACCAGGCCGGCCCCAGCGTTGTTGACCAGCACGTCCAGCCGCCCGGTCTCGGCAACAATGCCCTGGACACAGGCCCGCACAGAATCGTCTTGCTGCACGTCGAGCGTGCGGATATGGACCGTCACCCCCTGCTCCTCTGTCAACTGGCGCAGCGTCCCGGCACGTTCTGGATTTCGCATGGTGGCGTAGACGTGGTGACCCGCCGCTGCCAGTTCAAGGGCGGTGTGAAGGCCCACGCCGCTGGACGTTCCCGTGATGAGGATAACTTTGCCCTCGGTCGTCATCGTTGTCTCCTTCGTGTGGCCTTTGGTGCAAGGAGCAGCCAGTGGCCCAGTTCTTGAGAAGCTAGTGGTAAGCCCTGCTCCGCCCACGGTACGCCGAACAGCTCTCCGGGATGTCGAGCTGGAGGCCCCTCCGGGAAAACTGAGATTGGCCCTGAGCACACGCCCTCGTTTCAGCTTCTGGTGAAGGCGTCCGGCACACATACAGGGTACGAAGTTGCACTGTGCGACCGACAGCACTTTTTCAGCGGCTGTGTCATCAAAGAGCCGCGCTGCCGGGCTTGCGTTCAACAGCAGTCAAGCTGGCCCGCACCACAGGCCAGCTTGATTCAGAAGTGCTCCTCCTGCCTTATTCCTGAGGGCGGGTCACACCCTCCCCTCTCCTTTTCACCTGAGAATCTTGGCCAGGGCTTCAAGCCGCTTCAGGTCTGTCAGGGGACCGGTGGACGCCTCCTGCGGGTCCAGGGGATAAGTGTTGACTGGCAATTTGGCCTGCGCCAGCAGGGTGTCAGTCATGTTGCGCGGAACGAGCTGACCACCCGTTTTGGCGCGCAGCAACACCACCCGGTCGGCCTTGAGGGTCAGCAGCGCCTCGGGGATGACCACCTTGAACACGGTGTTGGCGTCCATCCCGGCTGGCACGCTCAGTTTCAGGCCCAGTTGCCGCAGCGTCCCCGAGAAGCTGAACTTCTCGCCCAGGGCCATGACGCTGGTCGGCTCGAACATGACCAGCAGCGCCGTGTTGGGCCGGGCCAGGACAGGGGCGAGCTTGCCGCGCAGTTCGGTGACCCGGCGGTCAAAGGTCTGGATAGAGCGCTCAGCCGTCTGGGTGCGGCCAAAGACACGGCCGAGTTTTTTCAGGGCTGGGCGCCACCCCGCGTCCGTCGCGTCGAAATCGAAGGCCGGGGTAGGGACAATTTTGCTGAGGGCCGCGTAATTCGCCTTCGAGTCGGGGAGCCCGGCCAACGAGTACATGATGATGAGGTCAGGCTTGGCCGCCAGCACCGCCTCAAAGAGCGGGAGAACGGCATGGTCCAGGACAGGCCCGTCGGTCGGCCACCGCTCCCTCCCCCGGCCTCCCCTAGAGCGAGACCCGCTGGGGTTCAGTTTCAGCCTGACAGCGGGATTCCGTGAACCCCTCTTCACTTCGATTCAGCCGCTGGCGGTGGCAGTCACTGGGTCTGCTGCGCCGCCTGGCCTGCCTGCTCAGTGCTGAGGGCATCTCTCAGGCGGCCTCCAAATCTCTCTAGATCAGGCAGTTGCCGGGCCGACAGTGCGCGCCGCCGAGGCGGTTTGCTGCGCCTGCCACTCGAAGCCCTCGGCCTCATCCAGCCGGAACGCAGCGCGGGCGGCGGCGGCCGCCTGGATAAACCACGCCGACGCCTGTGTGGGCGACTCCCCGGAAGCCCAGTGCCCGGCAATGCGCGGCGCGCTGCCATGATGACGCTCCAGGGTGCGGGCCGCGCTGCGGTGCAGCAACCGGCGAATGCTGGCCGGAATACCTGCCGCCACCGCCTGAAGCAGGAGGTCGTGGCTAAACCGTTCCCCCTGCATAATCTGCCGCCCTTCCAGTTCTTCCCAGGCGGCCGCCACGTCCAGCAAGGGCAGGCCCAGCATCTCGCCAATCAGGTCTACCGTGAAATCCTGTTGCAACACGCTTGCGGCGCGGGCCACATGCAGGGCCCGTTCGGACAGCTGCTCCAGGCGGCGCATCAGCACCTCCTGAATCAGGGGGGGCAGCGGCAGGGGGCCTGCATCGTCGGCACCGGCCTCCAGCAGATACCGCACCGCCTCCTGCACAAACTGGGGATAACCTCCTGCCAGTTGCGTGATAGCCGCGATGCGCGGTTCCAATTCCGGCACACCCAGGCTGTGCACCAGCCGCCGAGTGTCGGCCTCATCCAGGGGGCCCAGTTCGATATGAATGGCCTGACCGCCCTGAACCACTCCCTGCAACATGGTTTTCTGGGGCAGAGGCAGCTCGCCGGCCCGGAAGGCGACAATGCCCGGCGGCCCGGTCTGGCCTTCGGCCAGCGGATAGGTGCGGGAGGCAAACGCCGCCCCGAAGTCCGAGGTCGCCTTGTCGCAGTACTGCCAGTCGTCCTGAACGATCACCGACGCGCCCTGGGTCGTCAGGACGATGGCGTCCCCCATGGCGGTATAGAACCTCAGGCGCGCCTCCTCATCCACGATCGGCGGGGGTGGGCCGCCGGGACCGGCGCATTCGGGCAGCAGCCGGGACAGCTCCTGCTGAACATAACCCGGCAGCTCAACGTCGGGCGCGGCCCGCAGGTAGGTGCGCAGGATGCGCGAAAGGGTGCTGTACGGCACCGTCAGGTCGCCGGGACGGCCGTCCAGCCACACATGTGAACCTTTGGCCTGCACGAAATCCTGAAGCAGTCGGCTTTTGCCCACGCCGGGCTCGCCAGAAATAAAGATAATCTGCCCCTTGGCCCAGGCCGCTTCCATGCGCGCCCAGGCCTCTTCCCGGCCAATCAGCACCGGGGGGCGGGACACCGACAGGGGCAGCGGCGACGGCAAAGCGTCTCCGGGCGGGGCAGGCGCCAGGCGACCAAGTTCTTCGGCCAGGCGGTGCGTTTCGGCCGAGGGGGCGCTGCCGAATTCCCGCTCAATGGCGGTCACGCAGCGCTGGTACGTTCGCAGGGCCGCTGCCCGGTCGCCATTGAGGTAATGCAGCCGCATCAGCGTCCGGTAGGCGTCCTCTGACACAGGATCGGTGTGCAGCCAGAGTTCAGCCCATTCCAGCGCGCGCCGCAGATCACCCTGCTCCTGCTCGCGGGTTACGGCCCGGCGCACCTGCTCCACCGCCAGCTGCATCAGCCGCTCACGCCACACCTCAATCCAGGCCACGAGGTCGGCGCCGAGTTCAAAATCCAGACCGTCCAGCAGGGTCAGGGCTGATGCGAAGGTGGGTGGGTCTTGGCCAGGCTCCGGGTGCAGCAGGGGCCCCACGTCCAGCTGAACGCCCGGCGCCAGGTCAATGTCCCTGCCCACCAAGAGCAGGCCTGCCCCGCTGATCGCCTGAATGCGGCGCAGGGCGTGGACGAGGTTGTTGCGGGCCACGCTTTCCAGAACGTCCGGCCACATCATGGACGCCAGCCGCGCCCGTGCCGTCCGGCCCTCCAGAGCCACAAAGGCGAGAATGAGCAGCAGGCGCGGCGGACACTCGGCTTTCTGGCCATCAGGGCGAGTGACCTGGGGCCGGCCCAGCAAAGCCAGCTGCCAGGGCGCGTCCATCCTTACAGACATGCCCCGATGATACGGGATCGTGCCCCGTGGTCCCGGAAGATTGTCAGTGATCCGTACGCCGGATCGCTTCCATTAACGATGAACGCCGAGCGGACTGACAAAGCGGCGCAGCAGACTCGGAGAGCTTCGCAGAAGAGCGAGAAGGAGCAAAAGCGGGTTCGAGGGGTGGGTGTTACACATCGGTTCTTTCCCGATGGGTCAACGAAACAGCTGGAATCCGTATGCAGTCACCACAGAGCGCCACAACACGCTCCGGAACAGTTCAGGGAAGCGCAGAGAACGAAACGAATGAGAGGGGCCGGTTACCGAAGGGCTTTCTGCGTTTCTTCGGCTCTGGGACGAGGGGCGGCGCGGGCCAGGTGCGATCAGTGGGACCAGGCTGCAATAAGCCCTTGAAGGTTGAGAAGGCAAGATTCGCCCGGCAAGGACTGGCGGATGACACGCCGATGATGGCGCCCAGCAAGCGCCGCTTCCAGGGGCCCAGCCGCGCCAAAGACGCCTCTGCCGGGACTCGCCGCGCCAATCCCCATCATCAGGCCGTGTGAAACGGCGGAAAAGCCCATCACGCCGCTGTCATCCACCCAGGCCTAAGGTGCAGGGGTCAGCCGAACAGCCCTTCCGGGCGCCGGCCCAGGAGGCTTCCCTATGAACCGAATCCTAACCCGCTCCATCTTCGCGTCGGCCCTCACGCTCGGCCTGTGCACGTCCGCCCACGCCACCCAGGCCGTCCGGGGCTTTATTACTGGCACCGTGGTCAACCAGGCCGGCGCGCCACTGCCCAACGTCGAGGTGGTGGCCGACAACACGCTGGGTTACAACAGCAATCTGATCACCCGCACCGACGCCCAGGGCCACTACAAGATCAGCGTCAATGGCATGCCCACCACCTTTAAGGTCAGTGCGAAAACGACCCTGAAATACAAAGGCGCCCAGATTCCAATCTCGCTGAGTGCCAAAGGACAGGCTGTGGTGCCGGGCAATGTCGGCGGGGTCGTAGACTTCGTCCTGAAACCCGACACGTCCACGCCCTACGGCAATCTGGGCCTCGTGACTGTGCAGATGGGTGTTGGCGTCTCCAGCCTGGTCGATTACAACAAGGTGGTGCTGACCCTCACACCTGTGGGCAAGTTGGCCGACGGCAGCAGCGGAAAACCACTGGTGGTCCGGCCGGTGCATCTGGCCGGCTGGTTCGTGGTGAACGTCATGTACGGCACCTACAAGGTCACGGCCACTGAAAATGGTCAGCCGCTGGAGGTGCGCCAGAAGGGCGACGGCACCATTCTGCGCGAGTGGGGCAGCAGCTTCACCGGCGACTTCATCAAGGACATGTGGGCGCCCAATCCCGCCCTGAACGTCGAAATCCGGCACCCCGAGACAGCCACGGTGCCCGATGCCCGCCCATCAGCCAACAGCTCGGCCGCCAGCTCCAGCACGGCCAGTTCCAGTTCGTCCGGGGGCCCGACCATTTCCGGCACGCTGCGGGCCGACACCGACCTGAAGGGCGCCGTAGTGTTCGCCTGTGTGCCGGCAGGCCACGGCGGCGAGGACTGCGACGAAGGCTTCACCCGTTTTGTGACTGTCAAGGGGTCCGGACAGCAGGTGAGTTACGTTCTGAACAACCTTTCGCCGGGCCTCGAATACCGCCTGGTGGCGTGGCTGGATCAGGACGGCGACGGCGACGTGAGTGACGGCGACCTGCTGGGCCTCCTGAACGACAGCGACGATACCGTCATGGCTCCGGTCAAAAACGCCGACATCACCCTGAAACCCACGAACTGAAAGCCGCGCCCAGAGCCAGTCAGAGACAAACCCCTGAGTGGCGCTTGAGCCTCGGTGGTGGCGCTTTCTCGCCGCCAGTCCAGCGGAGGATGGCTGTCACCTCTCGCCTCTTCGCATCCCACTGGGGCTCTCCCAGGAGGTTCTTATGAATACACCAACCCACGCCGTGGTGGTGGGGGCCAGTGTGGCTGGCCTGCTCAGCGCCCGCGTTCTTTCCAGTCATTTTGACCAGGTGACCCTCATTGAGCGCGACCTATTGACCGACCAAGTCGGCGCCCGCAAGGGGGTCCCTCAGGGCCAACACACCCACGGGCTCCTCGCCGGCGGCCTGCGGGCAATGGCGGACCTGTTCCCCGGCCTGGAAGCCGAATTGACCCAGGCCGGCGCCGTCAGCAGCGACCTGATTGGAGACACCGTCACCGTCCAGGGGGGCGTGCGGCGCCCCCGCGTTCACAGTGGCATTGGGCTGCTGTGCCTCAGCCGCCCGCTGCTGGAAGCTACGATTCGCCGCCGGGTGCTGGCGCTCCCGAATGTCACGCTCTGTGACGGCCTGAGCTTCCTGGGGTATACCCTCAGCGCCGACGGGCAGGCCACCGTCGGTGTTCAGTGTCAAACGGGCAGCGGGGAGGAACTTCAGCTTCCGGCCCAGCTGGTCGTGGACGCCACTGGGCGTGGGTCGCGCACCCCGGCCTGGCTGGAGAGCCATGGCTTCGCGGCGCCGGCCGAGACGCAGCTGCCCATCAACCTGCGCTACGTGACCCGTGAATATGCTCGGCAGCCCGGTGACCTGGGCGGCGCCAACGCCTTTGCGGTGCTGCCTCAGCCGCCCCACGAGTACACGCTGGGCTCGGCGGCAGCCGTCGAGGGCGACCGCTGGCTGGTGATGCAAGGCGGCTGGCTGGGCCACCACCCACCGCAGGATGAGGCCGGCTTTCTGTCGTTTGCTGCCGGCCTGGCTGCTCCTGAGTTTCATGCCTTCCTGTCCACTGCCCGGCCGCTCAGTGGCTTTTCGACCTATACCTTCAAAGCCAATGTCCGCCGACACTACGAGCGGCTGACCCGTTTTCCGGCGGGCCTGCTGGTCGTGGGCGACGCGTGGTGCAGCTTTAATCCGGTGTACGGCCAGGGGATGACGGTGGCCGCGCTGGAAGCCCTGGCTCTTGAGCGTGTGCTGGCCGGCAGAAGGGGCAGTACGCCGCTAGGGCTGACCTATTTCAAGGCGGCCCGCCGCATTGTGGAGCTGGCGTGGTCTATGGCGGCCAACGCCGACCTGGCCTACCCCGAGGTGCCGGGGCCACGGCCAGCGCTCATCAAGGCGATGAACTGGTACATGGGCCACTTCCAGCGCGCCAGCCTTCACGATTCCAGCCTGGCCACGGCGCTGTTTGAGGTGGCCCACCTGCTTCGGCCGCCGTCTGCACTGGTCTCGCCCGGCACCCTCCTGCGCGTGAGCCGCGCCGCACGCCAGCACCGAACAGAGCAAGCGGCACTGTCTGTCCCCGCCTGACCCGCATAATTCACAGAGCGCCCAGCCCGACGGTTGGGCGCTTTGTGCAGTTGAGACGGTAACTGGATGAAAGGGCGCTACGCCCAGGGGACTGATCAGCCTTGATGAGCTTTGCTGACGCCTTTTCCTACTGTTTTCGAGAAGTCAGCGCTAAACGCTAGAAGGCCTGCTGAGATGCCTTTCAGCACAGGGGGCAGCTCTGATGAACAGCTGCTCAATAGTTGCTTACAACCGCTTGGGGGACTTTGTTGGCAGCGGTTTAACACTGGTGAACTGATTAGGGGCAGCGGGAAAAAGGCAAACACCGGGCCAGGCGTACGTGAACCGACACCCTTCCGTTTGAGAGACAGGAGAAGCAAAACTAACAACAGAAGTCAGGGCAGGAGAGGACCATCCTCGTGCCCTGACTTGGATTTCACCTGCATTCCAGCACGCCAAACGCGGCCCCGATCAATGCCCTACATCGAAGATGGTTTCGCCAGTCACGAAACTCCAGCGGGCATTAATGGCCTTCGCGCTCTCGCCAATCTTGACCTGGCCGATGGGCAGCTTTTCCCCAACATTGATGCCGATAGACGATTTGACTTCGCCGACCATGCCGTAATCCTTGATCCCGTCGCGCGTGGCGGACACATAGGCCCCCACCGCCGCCTTGACCCCAAGTCCAGCCACCTCCTTCAGGCTGCCGCCGCCTTGAAGGCCGATGATCACCGTCGTTTTCCACTTCTCGGCCGACATATCCAGCTCTGCTTTGACAAAGGAGGTCAGCAGGCCAGAAGGCGCCACTTTCAGCGAGACCTTATCGCAGCTGAAGCCCGCATCCACCACGCCCAGCGACACCGATGTGGTGAAGAGGCCCACCAGGGGCTTACACACGTCTGGCGGCGGCACCTTTAGGGGTGCGGCCACTGGCACCGAGTCAGCCGCTCCACCAGAGCCTTCGACACAACCACTCTCAAAACTTTTGACGTCATGCGCCCAGAGCCGGGCGGCATTGACCAGCATGCCAAACCGGCCCGTGGCCTCAATTTCTGCCTGCAGCGCCGCGCGCTGATGCCACAGAGGGTCGCTGTAATTGGCAGCCAGGGCCGTTTCGTAGAGGTAGTCCGCCTTGGCCGCAGCGGCGAGGTCATGGGCATAGGCGTGCATAGCGCTGCGCCAGCGTTCATGGGCGCCCTGCAACTGGGGCACACACAGGCTGCGAAAGACCTCTTCGTCGCCGTGGGCTTTGTCGATGATGACGGCAATGGAGCAGCCGCCTTCGCAGTGCCAGAAGTCGCCCCAGATGCGGGCCACCTCGTCCCCTGTGCGGTCCTGACGGGTGTCCAGCGCCCGCAGCTCTGGCTCGGCGCGCGAGGCGATGAGCGCTAACCAGATCGCCTTCTGTCTCGCCTGGGTCGCCGGCAGAGCTTCCCCCCGGTTGCGCAGTTGCAGCTCGACCGCTTCCTGCCGCCGAACCAGCGCCAGTCCCCGCTCACTCAGTTCCTCGTCAAGCGCTACGTAACGGTCCAGCAGCTGCACCGCCTGGGCCGGGGTCTGCGCAATCTTCAGGTCAGGGAGCGTGATGCTCTGGCCACGCGTCATGTCGAAGACCTGGCGGGCTGGCCGGCGGCTCTCGATCTGCCCAGCACTGGCCGGCGTGGGCTGGCTGGTTGAAGGCCCAGGGCCTGACGAGGTCGGCAGTTCCTGGCCTGCACCCGTGCCTGGGGCGCGGCGCGCACTGCGGCGCATCACCTGCACCGCGTCGGCGGTTTTGCCCTGACACAGCAGAGCGTGGGCCAGCAACTGGCCCGCTTCCGTCAGGGTGGGCTGCAGGGCCAGGGCCTGACGCAGCACCTTGTCAGCCTCGGCAAATCGCCCCAGCTTGACCAGGGCGCCGCCCCGGTTGTTCAGCGCGACCGCCTGCACCGAAATTCCCATGGCCCCGCCAGGCGCAATGCCTTGCCGCTCGGCCTGCGCCAGTACGGCCAGGGCCTCGGCGGGTAGATTCACCGTGACCAGCGCCCCGGCCAGGTTGACCAGGGTATCGGCGTTCTTGGGCTCCAGGGTGTGGGCCGTCAGCAGGCCTGCCAGCGCCGCTTCCGGGCGACCCGCAAGGGTAGCCTGCAGCGCAAAGGCGCTCGCCCGCCCTGCCGACTTCCCCTCTTGACTGGCCGCCAGGGCCCGGACCCCCGCCGCCTCATGCTGACCCAGCCAGGTCTGCGTGTTCTTCAGGGCCTGGGCCAGGGTCAAGGGCGCTGCGCTGGGCCGGGGCGCTGCCGGCGGCGGGACGTTCTGGCCGGAGGCTTTGAGCTGATTAAGGGTCTGCTGCAAGGCCACCCTCGCGGGGTCATCCTTGGCCATGCCGGCGAGGGTCTCCTGCAAGGTCTGAACCGCCGGGTTCAGCGCCGCCTGCACGTCGGCCCCCGTGACCACCGGGCAGACCCACAGACGGTCGCGGTCTAGTTGCTCGCGCTGCTGGGCCGCAGGTGGGAGGGGCAGGGCGTCGCCCCAGAATTGACCGTAAAGGTCAGGCGACGCCTGCGCAGACCCCAGAGACAGCAGCAGGGGCACAGCTGACCGGAGGATCATCGGCCCCAGGTAACGCGAAGCGGTGGGCGGAACCAGCACGCTGGCCAGCACGGAACGAATAGACATGTGAATAGCTCCTGGGATGCAGGCGGAGGCCCACCCTTTTCCCACGTTCTGGTGCGGCGTGAGAGAGGCTGGGCCTTCAAGGCTTAGAGAGGGGCTGGGGGCGGGCGCAGTTCAGGGAGTGGGATCGTCGTTGTGCGGCCGGAGCTGAAGGTTCATGACCGGGTTGGGGGCCCACATGTCCTTGGTAAAGCCGCCAGTAAAGCTGCTGTGCCATTCGTACAGCTCTCCGCCGTCAAACTTCTTGCGGACGTCCAGGGGGACGCCGTTTTCGGTGGCGGTGACCGTATAGGTGCCGTACATCACGTTGATGACGTACCAGCTCCACAGGTGGGTTGGCTTGACCTTGAACGACACGCCGCTGCTGCCGTCGGCCAGCGTCCCAACCGAGTTGACCGTCAGTTCGACCTTGGACAGATCGACGAAGTACCCAGCGCCGTTTTCTACCTGAATCATGCCCAGGTTGCCGTACTGAGAAGTCCCAGGCTTGAGCGTGAAGTTTACGACGCCGCCCACGTTGCCAGGCACCACCGTCTCGCCGTCGGGCACCAGATCCACTTGCGGGTTATAGGGCGGGTAGTTCAGCGTGATTTTGGCGCTGACTTTGAAGGTGGTGGGCATGCCGTTCACGCTGATCTTGTAGCGGCCATCAGCATCCGTGTGGGTAATGAGGTTGCTGTTATAGGCCAGCGTGTTGTCGGCCACCACCTCTGCATTGACCACAGGCTGCCCATACTGGTTGACAATCCGGCCCGTGATGAAGCCCTGTGCCGTGGTGTCGCCGGGAGGCGGCGGAACGGGATCACCGGGTGTGGGGTTGGGACCAGGCGTGGGATCAGGGCCAGGGGTGGGGTTGGGTATGGGGCCGGGGTCACCCGGCAGGGGCACCGGGTCGGGCGGCACCACGCCTCCACCTGCGGGTGATGTCGAGCAGGCGCCGAGAACCAGAGACAGCAGCAGAGAAGTAACAGTCAGTGATCGGAACATGGGTCTTCCTCCTTCAGAAGCCGCTGGGGCTTCCTCTTGAAAAAGACTTTAGAAATTGAGTGGTGGCATGGGGATGATGCCCTCAGCAGAGGTCAAATCGGGAACGACCCAGCCACGGCGACTCAGCAACTCAGCCTTCAAAAGAGCGTCCCCGGCGGGCTTTTCGCATGTTGTGCCCAGTTGGGGAGCGTCAGGAGCTACTGATGGTGCAGCTTTCCAGACCGTGTGACCTCGCCCAACTTTGCCCCAGGCGCACAGCTGGCCGCTGTCATGCAAATGCCATCTTGGGGTTTTGGTCGTTGGGAGGGTGTCAGGACCAGCCCAAAAAGCTGCAGCAGGCCGCTCCGGCTTCCCAACGTCCCGGCCTGCGCCTCCACAGGAAAACCCAAGTGACGTTGCGATTACAACCGCAAAGTGACGTGACCAAGAGGATTCATGGCCGACTCACCTGATCGATGGCCTGTAGCACCACGTCGGCGACCCGCTTTGAGACGGCCGAGCCCGGACTGGTGTACACATCCACAAAAGCGTGCCCCAGAAATGCGCTTCCAGGTTGAGCCGCCGGCACAGTGTGGTCGTTGGCCGCCAGCACAGGAAAAATGAGGCGAAGAGCGCCAATCACGAGGTCTGCCTGCGTTGACACGTATGGGCCATTCGCCGGGGAATGCCCATTGGGAACAGCAATTCCAGCCACCGCAAAGTGCTGGGTCGGCACACCGCGCCGCTCAAGTTCACGGTTCACCACCTCGGCGTACAGATTGCCCTGACTGTGCGCGACCAGCACGACGCGCAGACCCCGGCGGAGATAAGCCTCGACACCGTCGGTCAACTGCCGAGCATTGTCGTCCATGTACGTGGAGTTCGCTGCGCGGTCCTTCAGGCGCAGCGTCGTCTGAACGAGAGACCCCAGGTAGGCTTCAACGTACTGCCGCGTCATGTCAGCGACCTCGTCAACTGTGGGCAGGACAGGTCTGGCTTTGGGGAGCAGGCTGCCTGGATTGGTCAGGGCGGTCATCCAGCCGCCGACTGTGGTGGGCAGCTGATCTGTGGTCTGAGCCCTGAGTTTCGCCTCCAGAAGGGAAGTAGCGACCGCTGAAAGTGCCGCCGGTTCTCCGTAGGTGCCGGCGAACAGGGCGGCGCCCAGATCATGCTCGCCAAATTTCTGCCGGAAGACCTCCACAAGGTCCAGGAGCCCTTCGGTGGGGTTGTAGTTCAGCGCGTACAGGAGGCGCTGTGGCCCCGCCGTCTCTCCCAGAAGCCGCCGCAGGGCCAGCATGCTCTTCAGCGCCGTTTCCTCAGTGGTCAGAATCCCGTTCTGGAAGATCACAAGCGTGCACTGCCCGCTGGCGCAGTCGTCTTCGCTGATCGGGTAGAGCGGAAGAAACTGCGGCCCGGCCTTTTGCACAGCTGCGGCATAAGCGTCCAGTCGCGCGCCTGTATTCACCGTCCGACTTCTTACCTCCCGTGTCCACTCCGCCCAGTTCTTGTTGCCACTGCGAACCAGAGAGAGCACCGGGCTGCTGTCCAGCGAAACCTGAGGTGGCTGTCCTGTCACCAGACGCTGAAGACTGCGCGCGTAGTCCTGAACAGCCTGCCGCTCAGGCGACGCCGCTGGCGTATGTTCTGCGATATACGCATCGACATCATCCCGAATGCCGTTGCCGTCGTGATCAGCACCGGCCAGACCAGCGCCGTGCGCCCAGCAGGACAGAAGAGTGCCTAGACAGAGAAATCGGAAACCTGAAAGCCACATGCTCCGACGGTAGGAAAAGCAGCGTGACGCCTGAGTGACATCGCCCGACCTGGGCTCTGTCAGCAGGAACGGGCCCCGCACAGCTGCACGGCCCTCCCCTGTCACTGGTGTGTCACTCTCTCACCTCTACTGTCGCCTCATGAACAAGGTGATCTGGACGACCCTGCTGACCCTCGCCCTCCTGAATCCATGTCAATCGGCCCAGGCCGCGGCGGCGCCGACGACACAGAAACCGGCCGTACAGGGGACAGTGCCGCTGGCGGGCCTGAACGCGACGCTCCAGCAGCCCTATACCCTCGGCAAGAGCAGTCCGCTCAATTTCACCCTGACAAAGGCCACTTTTAGCGTCTCGCGCGTGATCGTTGGGAACGAGGTCTTTACCCCGAAGGCCGATCAAAAGTTGCTGGTCCTGACCTTCCGCGTGGCCAATCCCCAGAAGAAAGACGTGTACTTTGACTCACGGTCCTTCACCTTCACGGCGGTCGACGCCCAGAACATCAACCGCCCCTCGGTGCGCAGCGTGGGCCTGGCTTCCACCGGCGAACTGGTGGGTTTGCAGCTCAAGCCTTCTCAGGTTCTGGAGTTCGTGACGGCCATCATGGTGCCCGCAGCGGGCGTGGTGCCCAAGCTGATCGTGGAACACGAAGCCGGCACTGGCGTGCTGCGCTACGATCTGCGCCGGGTGACTAACCCACTGGCCGCGCCTTACGCCGATCCTGCCGATGCCAGTGGGGCCAGCGCGTTGGGGGCCGTGCCGGCCAAGGTGGGCCAGAACTACCCCCTGGAGAGCTTTGACCTGCGGCTGGAAACGACGGCCCTCAGCACCGAAGTGCTGGATGGCCGCGCTCCACGCAGTGGACACCGCTACGTTGTGGCCACCGTGGTGCTCAAGAACCAAGCGCCGCAGGAGCGCTACCTGGGTTTGCAAACCCTGATGCCCGAAATTCTGGACGCCGACGGAGAGCGGCTGCGCTACCTCACGGTCCTTAAAGCCAGAGGCGAGGGGGGACCAGGCCTGAAACTTGCTCCTGGCGCAGAGTACCGGGCGCGCTACGTGTTTGAAGTGCCGGACGGCACCCCTCTGCAGACTCTCGTCTTTCAGGAAGGCTACAGCCACACCCTGCTGTTTGACGTGAGTGCTTTGAAGTAACGGCCTGCCTGTAAGGACTTGGGAGGTTGAGGCCAGTCCAGAGTCGATGCTTAGGGCCTCTGCTCTGGACCGGCCTTCATACGCATGGCGTTGCACAGCTTGCCGAAATTGCGGCAGCAGAGTTTCCCACTCTGCTGTCTGGTTTCATTTGACGGAGGCTGACCAGCTCACTCGGGGAGTGTTTACAACCACCGAGATAGCCTTGAGCCAGGGTAGGTCTGGCCAGATAGCTTGGAAACAGATTCGAGTCTGTTGACTGGTCTGCCTTCGATTTAACCAACAGGATGCGAACTGCTTCTGCCAGGGCAGTTGAGCAGAAGGGCTGCCCAGCATTGTTCTGGCAACAGTCTTGAAAGCGGCCGAGGGTGAGCCTTGGCCGCTTTGATCTTGAGTCGGCAACTTGTTACAACGCGGCTTAAGAGGGGCTTGGGCGAAACGCCGCGCCCCATCACCCCACACTCTTAATCTTCGGAAACCACCTCGTAGGGCATGCTCTCCATCTCGCCCGCCGGGTCAGTGGCCAGCCGGGCCATTCGGTGCTGGTCCACCCAGACCCCCTCCCAGTGCAGGGCCTGACGTTCCAACCCTTCATCTATAAAGCCGCATTTGTGATACACCCGGCGCGCACGCGGGTTAAAGGCGTAGACCCCGAGGCTGATGCGGTGAAGGTCCAGGTGGTCAAACCCGTAGCGCACCACCGCCTGCGTCGCTTCGCTGCCGTAGCCCTGACCAAAGACTTCAGAACTACTCAGGCCGATGCGAAAATTCATGCTGCGGTTCCCCGCATCTAGATCGTTCAGCACGGCTTCTCCCAGGTAAAGGCCGTCAGAGAGCCGCAGAATGGCCCAGTCGGCGCGGTTCTCCGCACCCTGAACTGCGGTCAGAAACTGCGACACCTGGTCGGCGGTGAACTGAGTGGCCGTCCCTGTTAACCGCATGGCTTCAGGGTCTTGCAAGCTGGCCATGACCTGATTGAGGTAGGAGGGGCCGAGGGGCCGCAGAAGAAGGCGGGGTGTACGGAGGGAAGGGAGAGCCGCCAGCAGGGAAGAGAGATCGGTCATGCCCAGAGCCTGACAGGCTGGGAATGACCAGGAAGTGACATGTGCAAGGTCAATCTTCGCCGTGCGCTTCATGACTCGCCTGAGGTACGCCGCGAATGGGCCGCTCCAGGCAGACTGTTGTAGCTCGCCATTGCCCACACCCTTCCACGTGACACCAAATTCAGCGCGGCTTGCTCTGGCGTTCAGTTGACAGAACCAGCGAGCCTTCCTCCAGAGCGGGGTCCGCATTCACGCCCAGTTCACACAGGCTCCCCGCGCCCTTCACGGCGCTGACCGTACCTTCTGAGCACGCGAGAAGGCCACCTGGCCCCGCGAAAGGAGCTCTCTCAATGGATATTTTTGTCAACAACGCCCCCGCTCAGGCTGTTCCTCAGACCTACCTCCCCCTGCAAAGTGTGCCCTACGGGTATGGCCCCCTGTCGGTGCCACGCCACGACGGCCCACCCGGCTTCCTGCTGGTGGCCCTGGGGATAGGCGCTTTTCTCTTTTTGAGGCGCCGACGCCTGCACCGCTTTGGTGGCCCCGGCCAGATGCCCGAGGAGGTTCGCCACCTGCGCGAGACCTTCCGCCAGGGCCGAAGCCGCTTCGTGACCGATCAGGCGCAGCAGATTGCCCGCGAGCGCTACGCCAAAGGCGAGATCAACGCCGACGAGTATGAGGCCCTGCGCCGTACCCTGAGCGGTGAGCACAAGCCTGGCCAGTCCGGGCAACCTGAGGCCGAGGGAGATCTGAAACTCTGACGGCGGAGGCCGGCGAGACGGACAGGACGCAGCACCCAGTTCAGCTCGTCACGCCCCGCCGCAGGCTGCCCGGCTCTGGTGAACAATAGGACTCCTGATGAGCACGATTCTGATCGTGGAAGACGAGGCGCGTCTGGCCGACATTCTGGACGGCTATCTGCGCCGCGAGGGCTTCCACACCGAAAGGGCTGCCACCGGGCGCCGCGCACTGGAACTGTGGCGCGCGGCCCGCCCAGCGCTGATTCTGCTGGACCTGATGCTGCCGGAACTGGATGGGCTGGAGGTGGCGCGGCGGGTGCGCGCCGAATCGAACGTGCCGATCATCATGCTCACCGCACGAGACGAGGAAATTGACCGCCTGCTGGGCCTGGGCATTGGCGCCGACGATTATGTGGTCAAACCGTACAGCCCGCGCGAGGTGGTGGCGCGTGTCAAAGCGGTGCTGCGCCGGGCGAGCGCGGCCACCGACATGAGCGGCACCCTGCACGCGGGCCCGCTGACCGTGGACCCCGCCGCCTTCCGGGTCACCCTGCACGGCACCGACCTGGACGTGACCGCCGCCGAGGTCCGGCTGCTGGCCCTGCTAGCGCGGGAAGCGGGCGTGGTGCGCTCACGCGCCGAGCTTCTGGCGGCGCTGGGGGGACTGGAGCGCGGCACCGATGAGCGCACAGTCGACGCCCACGTCAAGAATCTGCGGCGCAAATTTGGGGCCGACGCCGGGCTGCTCGACACTGTGCGTGGCGTGGGCTACCGCTTATGGCTGGCCTGAGCAAGGGCACCGGGGGATGCACGGCACCGGCAACCTTACAGTGGCAGACCGGAGGCGCGGGGTAATGCGCCGCCGTTCCTCCGGTCTGCCCCCCAGCTTCCAGCGCCGCCTGGGGCGCAAGGGGCGCCGGCCCTGGGGCCTGCGGGCGCGGCTGGGCCGGGCCTTTGCCCTGACTGCGCTGCTGGCCGTGGTCCTGACCACCAGTATGACGGTCGGCACCACCCTGCGCGTGCTGGCCGACTTCCGGCCCGACACCGCCGCGCCCCTGACCACCGCCGAATGGGACCTGCTGGTCCGCAATGCCGGGCACACCATCATGGGCGGCGCGGTGCGGGCAGCGCTGGTGAGCACGCTGCTCTCCACCGTGGTGGCGGCGCTGGTGACGCGGCAACTCACCTGGCCGCTGCGCCGCCTGGCCGACGCCGCGCAGCGTCTTCAGGCTGGCGCGCGGGACGTGGCCCTGCCCATGCCCCCCCGGCAGGACGAGGTGGGGGCCGTGACGCGGGCCTTTAATGACCTCACCCTGAGCCTGGCGCGGCAGGAAGCGTGGCGGCGCGGGCTGGTGGCCGACATTGCCCACGACCTGCGCACCCCGCTGGCCGTGCTGCGTTCAGAGATTGAGGCGATGCAGGACGGCGTGCAGCCCGTGGACAGCGCCGCCCTGGCGCGGCTGCACGGCGAGGTGCTGCTGCTGGCCCGGCTGGTCACGGACCTGCGCCTGCTGTCCCTGGCTGAAAGCGGCGCCCTGACCCTGAAGCCAGAGGTGGTTGACGCCGGTGAAGTGCTGCGTACGCTTGCCGACACCTACGCCCGCCAGGCGGCTGACGTGGGCGTCACCCTCACTGTTCAAACGGGCGGCCCTGTGCCCGTGCAGGCTGACCCCGACCGGCTGCGCCAGACCCTTCAGAACCTGCTGGACAATGCCCTGCGTTATGCCGCGCCGGGCCCGGTGGAACTTCGGGCAGCCCTTCAAGGCGGGCAGGGGCTACTGAGCGTGCGCGACCACGGCCCCGGATTTTCCCCCAGCGCCCTGTCGCGCGCCTTCGAGCGCTTTTACCGCGCCGACGCAAGCCGCACCCGGGACCCACAGGGCCGCGCCAGCAGCGGCCTGGGCCTGGCGATTGCCCGCGCCCTGACCGACGCTCAGGGTGGGCAGCTGGACGCCCGCAACCATCCAGAGGGCGGCGCAGAATTTACGGTGCGCTTGCCCGGCGCCTGACCTCAGCGCCGCTTTCGTTTCGGCCCAGCAGGCGGTTGCCTGACGGGTGTGCGCGGGCGTAGTCGTCACCAGGGTTGTGCAGCGCGCAGGTGTCCAGCGACAGACACCCGCAGGAAATGCAGCTGCTCAGGTCGCTGCGCAGGCGCTGAAGTGCGGCGATGCGTTCGTCCAGTTCGGCCTGCCAGCGCGCCGCCAGCACCTCCCAGTCGGCCGCCGTGGGCACGCGCCCGCCGGGCAGGGTGGCCAGAGCCGCGCGAATCTCGGCCAGCGACACCCCCACCCGCGCCGCCGCACGAATAAACGCCAGGCGGCGCAGGGTGTCGCGGGCATAGCGCCGCTGGCCACCACCCGTGCGCGTGCTGGCAATCAGCCCCTCGCGTTCGTAGTGGTGCAGCGCGCTCACGGCCAGGCCGCTGCGGGCCGACACTTCAGCTGGGGTGAGTACAGTCAAAGCAGGTCACCTCTTGACCTCAAGTGTACTTGAGGTTCTAGGGTAGAGGCATGACCCTTTCTGTTCCTGCGGCGACAGCCTCTCTGCGGCGCCTGCGCCTGAACGGCCCTGGGCCGCCTTCCCAGGCCAGGCACGGCCTCATACATCTGCCGTGGGCCAGACCCGAGGGGACCACGCCACGACCGGAATCCACCTTGCACCTCCTGTCCCCATTCGGAAGTCATCCGGCAGAACGCTGGATGATTTTCCTCGTCAAATGGGCACCGAGCCGCTTCAAGCGTGGCCCACGCACGTCGCCGCAAGGCTGGACCGCTCATTCTGCGAACTTCCAGCTTGTTTCCGATGGTCAACTGTGAGCCACTCTGTTGCCCTGTCGCCTACCCTTCACCTGCGGCTGGCGCGGCCCAGCCGGAATCTGGCCGCCGCACAGCACTTCTATCAGGACGGCCTGGGCCTCCAGGTGCTGTGGCAGAGCCAAGGAGACGGGTTTGCCGACCTGCTCATGCTGGGTCTGCCGGGCGCAGTCTGGCATCTAGAATTGACGCACGCACGCGGCCAGACTGTGACGCCCACCCCGACCGCCGAGGATCTGCTGGTGCTGTACCTGGATGGGCCCGTGCCAGCGGAGGTCATTCAGTGCCTGGAGCAGTGTGGAGGTCAGCGCGTGGCCGCTCTGAATCCCTACTGGGACGAGTGGAGCGTCACGGTACAGGACCCCGACGGCTACCGGCTGGTGCTGTGTACCCGGTCATGGCCGAAGCTGCCTTCGACAACCTGATACAACCTCAGGCATGAGGTTTGTCGCCCTGCTGCACGCCGTGAATCTAGGCCAGACCCGCAAGGTCAGCATGGCCGAACTGCGTACCCTCCTGGGTACGTTGGGCCTGACCGGCGTGCAGACCTACATTCAGAGTGGCAACGCGCTGTTCGACGCCGATCCGGACCCCCACCTGGGCCAGAACCTGGAAGCGGCTCTGGGCGCCCACTTCGGCTTCACCATTCCCGTGACCCTGCGAACGGCCGAAGACTGGCGGCAGGCCGCGCAGCACTGTCCCGCCGACCTGCTGACGGAGCCGGTCAGCGTGGCGTTTCTGGCACGTGGGCCCCAACCGGACGCCGTGGCCACCTTACAGGCGCGCGACGTGACCCCCGAACGCTGGGCCCTGATAGGCGCGCAGGTGTACCAGACGGTGCCCGAAGGTACGCGGAACCTGCGGTTGTCCCAGGCCGTGCTGACCCGTGTGCTGGGGGTGCCGTGTACCGTCCGCAACTGGCGCACCGTGCAGGCCATCGCCGGGCGGCTGTGAACTCAGCCCCGCGCCTGAAGACGGCCCTCCTGGGCGCAGCGCCACTGGTGTTCGTGCTGCTGTGGAGCACCGGCTTTCTGGGCACCAAGGGCGCGGCCCGCAACGCCGACCCATTTGCGTTTCTGAGCGTGCGGTTCGTGCTCGCGGCCCTGCTGATGGCGCTGCTGACCGCTGCGCTGCGGGCCCCCTGGCCCACGCCGGCCCAGGCCCGGCGCGCGGCGGTCACGGGCCTGCTGCTGCACGCCGGCTACTTGGGCGGCGTCACGGTGGCCATCCATCTAGGGCTGCCAGCGGGCGTTACCAGTGTGCTGGTGGGCCTGCAACCCCTGCTGACGGCGCTGCTGTCGGCGCCGGTGCTGGGCGAAGTGGTCACGGCGCGGCAATGGAGCGGGCTGGGCCTGGGGTTTGTCGGTGTGCTGCTGGTGGTCGTGGGCCGACCGGTGGGCACCGGGAGCCTCAGCGCCGGCGCGCTACTGGCGGCGGGCATCGCCCTGGCCTGCACCACGGCGGGCACGCTGTACCAGCGCCGGTACGGAGCCGGGATGCCGCTCCTGGGCGGAACTACGGTGCAGTACCTTGCCAGCGCCCTGCTGACGGGGCTGATCCTGCTGGCCCAGGGCGGCGGCACCATTCACTGGAACACGGAATTTATCCTGTCACTGACCTGGCTGGTGCTGGTGCTGTCGGTGGGCGCCATCCTGCTGCTCATGCGCCTGCTGCGCGATCTCCCAGCCGCGCAGGTGGGGAGTCTGTTCTATCTGGTGCCGCCCCTGGCCGTTCTGGAAGCCTTTGTGCTGTACGGCGAGCGGCTGAGCCTGTGGTCGCTGGCCGGGCTGGGGCTGTGCGTGGCAGGTGTGGCACTGGCCGCCACGCAACCCGCGGGCCCCAGGCCGCGTACCCACACGCATGAGTGAACTGCACGGACGCATCGGCGGCCTGACCAATGGCTACGACCTGCATGCCGACTGGGACGGTCAGCGTCTTTCGGGCCGCATTGGTGGGCGCTTTGAAGGCAAGGACATTCACCTGACAGTGCGCGCAGGTGACGTAGATGGCCGCATTGGCGGCACCTTCGCGGGCTTCGATGCTGACGGAGAGGTGACCCCCCAGGCGGTTCATGTGCGTCTGGGCGGCCGCCTTGATGGGGACGACGTGCATCTTCAGATTGGCAGTGGCCAGGTCCACGGCCGGTTTTCTGGCCGTCTGGACGGCAAGGATGTGGTCCTGACTCAGGACGGCGCGCGCCTGCAGGGCCGGATTGGCGGCCGGTTTGAGGGCAAAGATGTGGACCTGAGCGTCAGCGGCGTGCCCCTGGAAGTCGCCGGCCTGGCAGCGGTCTGCGCCTACAAGGCACTGGAAGATCAGCAGGCGCAGAGCGCTGCTTCGTCGGCCTCAACATCCACGACCTGAGGGGAAGCGGGTGACCGCGCACAGAGCCCCTAACTGAAGAAAGATTTGGTCGTCTTGAGGGCGTTGAAGGCAGTCCTCCAGAATGGGGCTGCCTCACCTTACCGCGGCTTTCCGGAAGGTCCGGCGGAGGTCTTGGTGACGGGCGCCGGGGGTAAATAAACCTTTCAACCCGAGCTATCAGCTCCGGGGTATTTCGCGTGTCACGCCGCCCCGGTCCAGCCAACACTCCCCCACAGCACGGTGATGCAGTGTGAACCCGGCGCCCGCTCGCATGCCCAGACAGAGCGAGGAAGAACTGGCAGAGCGTCTCACGCCTCTGCCGCCCACCCCTTGCCACAGCACTTCACTGCGCCCAGAGTCGCCTCAACCAGCGTTTCACCAGCACCCTGACAGGCCCTTCAGGCATCCGAACTCAGGTCAACACTTGTAAACGCTTCTGCAAAGGCGTACCGTATTGCAAAACCTTCTACAGTTTGCACCACTGTTCCCGCCTTAGGTTTCCCCAGGAGCTGCCCATGTCCCTGTGCCCCAAGTTGCGATGGTTGCCCGTAGATGTCCCCGCAGGCCAGGTTGACCGTGAGGCTTGACCGCGCTGAATTCCGCATCGTTTCTCTGCCACTGCTGCAACCCTTCCGGACCAGCTTCGGGGTGGTGAGCGAGAAGACGTTTCTGCTGCTCAGGCTGTTCGGCGAGGGGCTGGAGGGCGCCGCCGAAGGGGTGATGGACGCCCGGCCGCAGTACCGCGAAGAAACCCTGTCGGGGGCACTGGCCCTCCTGCGGGAAACGGTGCTGCCCGAGGTGCTCGGCCGGGACTGGGTCAATCCCGAAGAACTCACGCGCCACCTCTCTTTTCTGCGCGGCAACCGCATGGCGCTGGCCACCGCCGAGATGGCTTTCTGGGATCTGCACGCCCGGAGCCTGGGGCGGCCGCTGTCCGCCCTGCTGGGCGGCGTGCGGGACGCGGTGCCGGTCGGCGTCTCACTGGGGATTCAGCCGAGCGTGCAGGCCACGGTCGAAACAGCACGCGCGCACGCCGAGCGCGGCTACAGGCGGATCAAGCTCAAGATTGAGCCCGGCTGGGACGTTGAGGTCGTGCGGGCCGTGAAGGCCGCCTTACCCGACATGCCAGTCACGGTAGACGCGAACGCCGCCTATACGCCAGCGCACCTCAACACGCTGCTGGAACTGGACGGGCTGGGTCTGGACTATATCGAGCAGCCGCTGGCCTGGAACGACCTACGCGACCACGCCAAACTTCAGGCCCTCATGCGGACCCCGCTGTGCCTGGACGAGTGCATCACCACCGCGCAGGACGCCCGCAAGGCGCTGGAAACCGGGGCCTGCCGCCTCGTGAACATCAAGGTCGGGCGGGTGGGCGGCCACTTGGAAGCGCGGCGGGTGCACGACGTGGCGGCCTCGTTTGGCGCCCCGGTGTGGTGTGGCGGCATGCTCGAAAGCGGGGTCGGGCGCGCCCACAACATCCACCTGGCGACCCTGGAGAACTTCACCAAGCCGGGCGACACCAGTTCCTCCTCACGCTACTGGGCGCGCGACATCATCTGCGAGGCGCTGGAAACCGAGAGTGGCCTGATGCCCGTGCCGCCGGGACCCGGCACCGGGGTCACGCTTGACCTGCCATTTCTGGACAGCGTGACCCGGATGCGGGAGACCGTTACCCCGGCCAGTCCGCAGGTCACGGCCTGGGGGGCGGGATGAGGCCAGGGCGCGAGGGGCCATGCTGACCTATGTGCTGCGCCGCCTGCTGGCACTGCCACTCATTTTGCTGGCGGTGACGTTCCTGATTGTGCTGGTAACGCAGCTTATCCCGCCCGAGCAGCGCGCCGCCTCTTACATCCGCAACCTTGAACAGCTGGCGCGCGTGCAGGACATCATCCGGGTCAACCACCTGGACGGCAACGTGTTCGAGCAGTACGGGATGTGGCTCCAGCAGGTGCTGGCGGGCAACCTGGGCCTTTCGCGCACCAGCGGTCAGCCGGTTCTTGAGACGCTGCTGGCCCGCTTTCCCGCCACCGTGGAACTGGCCCTGTACACCTTTTTCCCGCTGGTCGCGCTGGGCGTCTGGCTGGGCAGCGGGGCGGCGGTGCAGCGGGGCCGGGCGGCCGACACCGCCATCCGCGTGTTTGCCGTGCTGGGTCACAGTGTCCCCAGTTTCGTGCTGGGCGTATGGCTGCTGGTGCTGTTTTACGGCGCACTGGGCCTGCTGACCGGCGAGGTGCGCCGCGTGACCGGACTGGTTACCGTGGACGCGCTGCTTAGCGGGCGGCCCGACGTGTTCTGGGACGCCATTCAGCATCTCGTGCTGCCGGTCTTGACGCTGCTGGTGGTCAGCAGCGCCGCGCTGGTCAAGGGCACCCGCGCCAGCATGATCGAGGCGCTGGGCAGCGATTACATCCGCACCGCGCGGGCCAAAGGGGTTGCCGAGGGCGTGGTGGTCGGCCGGCACGCGCGGCGCAACGCCCTGCTGACCGTGGTGACGCTGATGGCCCTGAGTATTTCGGGGCTGCTGCAAGGCGCGGTGCTGGCCGAAACGCTCTACGGCTACCCCGGCGTGGGCGGCTGGGCGGCGCAGGCCGCGGCGCAGGGCGACCTGCCGGGCATGCTGGGGTTCGCGCTGCTCACCGCGACCATCGTGGTGGTCGCCAACCTGCTGGCCGACCTCGCCTACGCGCTGATTGACCCGCGCGTAAGGTACACATGAGCGGCACTGGACCGGACGTGGCCCGGCTGACCGTGCGCCGCCCAGTGATGGGCACGGACCGGACGGCGCGCACCCGCCGGCGGCACTTTCTGAGCCGCCGCGTGCCCGCGCAGGTTGGGGCGGTCCTGGTGGCCCTGTTTGTGCTGGTGGCGCTGCTGGCCCCGCCGCAAGTCAACTGCCGCCGGGCCCTGGGCATGACGGAGGGGCAGACCTACCCCGGCCCCGCCGCCTACGTGCGCGAGGTCGTGGCGACGCCCGCCGCGTGCCTTCAGATGCCGCGCCAGGGCTTTGCCGCCCAGCCCACGCCGCCTGCCGGGGACGCGCCGCTGGGCCGGGTGAGCGGCTACGACATCCGCTACGGCCTGGTGTGGGGCACGCGCACCGCCTTTTTTCTGGGGCTGACCGTGCTGACCATCACGGTGACCATCGGCAGTCTGGTGGGCGTCGCCGCCGGGTTTTTCGGGGGCGTGACCGACAACCTGCTGATGCGCCTGACCGATATTCTCTTCGCCTTTCCCGCACTGGTGCTGATGCTGGTGCTGGTGGCGGCGCTGGGGCCGGGGCTGGGGAACATCGTGCTGGCGCTGAGCCTGGTGTCATGGGCCGGACTGGCCCGCGTGGTCCGGGCAGAGGTGCTGCGGCTGCGTGAACTGGAGTACGTGGCAGCCGCGCACAGCCTGGGGGCCAGCCCGGCGCGGCTCGCGCTGCGCCACGTCCTGCCCGGCGCCGCCGGCCCGCTGCTGGGCATCGCTGTGCTGGAAATGGGCAGCCTGCCCATCGTGGCGGGGGCCCTCTCGTTTCTGGGCCTGGGCACGCCGCTGGGCTACGCCGACTGGGGCCAGCTGATCGCCCTGGCGCAGAAGTGGATTCAGGGGCCGCCGGGCCAGCCCCTCGCCTACTGGTACGTGACCCTTTTTCCTGGGCTGTGCACCGTGCTGTACAGCATCGGCTGGAACCTCCTGGGCGACGCCCTGGGAGAAGACCTTGACCCGCGCCACGCTTAGCCGCCACTCTCCCGGAGGTCTGCCCATGACACGAAGTGCCGCGCCCCTCGCCGCCCTGACCCTCGCCCTGACCTGCTCGCAGGTGCTCGCCACGCCGCAGGACACGCTGGTCTTTCAGACCAATTCGGCCACCGCCAGCGTTGAGCCGGCCCAGGCGGTCGTGACCTACGACGTGCTGCCGGTTCAGCAGATGTACGAGGGGCTGTACCTCAATGAGTTCGGCACCTACCAGCCCCTCCTGGCCACGGGCCTCACCCAGAGCAAGGACGGCCGGGTCACGACCTTTACCCTCAGAAAGAACGTGCGCTTTCACGACGGCTCGGCCATGACCTGCGCCGACGCCGAATACTCGCTGCGCCGCGCCCTGCTGGTGGGCAACGAGACCTCGCTGGCGGCGCAGCTGCGCCGCAACGTGCTGGGCATCACGGCCTTCAGTCCCGAGGTCCGGCGGACCTTTACCTTCGCGCGGTTGGCCCAGACCGTGCGCTGCAACGCGGCGGGCCAGCTGGTCCTGAGCCTGGAACGCAACGTGCCCAGCCTGCTGAACTCCATCACGCAGATGTACATCGTGCCGCAAAAGGTCCTTGTGGCCGGCGGCGACTGGAGCGGCACCGCGCGGGACTTTGCCGCCTGGACCGGCAAAGACGTGTCCAGTTCGGTGCTGGCGCAAAAGCCCATCGGCACCGGGGCTTACAGCTTCGTGGCGCGCGACCCCAGCCGCTTCGTGATGCGGGTCTTTGCCGGGTACTGGGGCGGCGCAGCGCCCCTGAAAAACGTGATCCTGCAAAAGGTGGACAGTGACACCGCCCGCGTGCTGGCGCTGCAAAAGGGCGACGCTGACATTGCCGCTGTGCCGGACCGCGATACCTTGACGCGGCTGAAGGGCGTAAGTGGCGTCACCGTGTACGAGGAGTTGCCCACCCGCGACCTCACCAGCGTGGTGCTGTTTAACCAGAATGTCAAAGACAGCCAGCTTCTTCCGGCGGGGCAACTGGCCGAGACCAACATGCCGGCCAACCTCTTTTCCGACATTCATGTGCGGCGAGCCTTTGCGGCGGCCTTTGACACCCAGGCGTTTACCCGCGACGCCCTGCAGGGCAAGGGGCTCGCCCGCACCACCACCCTGCCGCCCAACAGCTGGGCCGACGACAAGACGCTCAGAGCCCCCGCCTACAACCTGAAAACCGCCGAGGCCGAATTCCGGCAGGCGTTTGGAGGCCGGCTGTGGACGGCGGGCTTTACCATCCCGCTGGACTACGTGGTGGGCAGCGGCCTGTCTCAGGTGGTGGCCGAGATCTTCAAGCAGAACATCGAGCGCCTGAATCCCAAGTTTCACGTCACCATCAGCTCGCAGGAGCTGAGTGCCGGCAACGCGGCCCTGCTGGGCGGCAAGCTGCCCCTGAGTGCCCTGACCTGGGGCGGGGCCGACCCCGACACCGTGCTGCGCGGCCTGTACAGCGCAGAAGGCATCCTGGGCGTCGCCACCAATTTCCGTGACCCCCGGCTAGAAACGCAGCTGAATCAGGCGCGTGACGCGGTGGGCCAGAGCGCCCGCAAGCCGCTTTACACGGCGCTGCTGCGCTCCCTGAACACCCAGGCCTACGCCTTCCCGCTGCCGCAGCCGCTGGCTTTTGCGGCCACGTCGTCAGCCCTCAAGGGCTACGCCACCTTTAACCGCACCAACCTGTTCCGCACGCTGTCGAAGTAGAGGCGGCGTCAGGCAAAGACCGCCAGCTGACCCTACGCCCGCCACCCAGGCCCCACAAGGAGTTCTTATGACTGCATCTCCCCGTTCAGACGCCCTGCTGGCCGCCGCCTTCGAGACCGAGGCGAGGCGCCTGCACCGCGAGTTCAGGACCCCCGGCGTCAGCCTCGCCCTGCTGCTGCCGGGCGGTGACTACTACGTGAACCTGGGCGTGACCAGCCTGGAGCACCCCCTGCCGGTGACCGAAGAGACCATTTTTCAGATCGGCAGCACCACCAAAACCCTGACCTCGCTCGTCTGTTCGACGCTGGTGGCCGAGGGCCGGCTGGACCTCGACCAACCGGTGCGGACGTACCTGCCAGAGTTCAGGCTGCAAGACGAGCACGCCGCCGAACACGCCACAGTGCGCGACCTGCTGACCCACCAGGGCGGCTGGCTGGGCGACCTGTTCGAGGACACTGGAGAAGGCGACGACGCCGTGGCGCGGGGGCTGGACAAGCTGGCCGAGTCGCCCCAGGTCGTGCCCCTGCGTGGCCACTGGAGTTACAACAATGCGGGGTTTTTTGTGGCCGGGCGCGTCATTGAGGTCGTGACCGGGCAAACCTTCGAGCAGGCCGTGACCGAGCGGGTCTTTGTGCCCCTGGGCATGGACCACAGCTTCTTTTTCACGAACCAGATCATGACCCACCGCTTTGCCACCGGCCACAACAAGGTGGGCGAGGAATTCAGGGCGCAGCGGCCCTGGATGATGATGCGCTCGGCCGCCCCGGCTGGCAGCAGCTGCTCGTCAACCGCCGTGGACATGGCGAAGTACGCCCATTACCTCATGGACGGCACGGTGCCGCCGGCGCCAACCCCCGTGGACGAAGAGGCGCCGGAAAAGGAGTCAGCCCCCGCCGAGCCGCCCCTGGCCGCCGTGAACCGCCAGAGCCTGTGGGCCGAGCGCCTGCCCATCGGCGCTGCGTTTAACGGCTTCCCCGGCGAACGCGGATTCATTGGCCAGAGCTGGTTTGTGGACGAGTACGAGGGAACGACCATCCTCAGCCACGGCGGCACCACGCTGGGTCAGACCTCGGATTTCTGGGTCTCGCCAGACCGCAGGGTCGCGTTTATCAGCATGACCAACGCCAGCAACGGGCACGCCCTGAACCGCAAGCTCAGCGAGTGGGTCAAGCGCGAGGTGTTGGGCCTTACGGCCCCCGAACTGGACACTTATGAACACGATGAGGGTGGCCTGGCCGACTTTGCAGGCGCCTACACCGCCGTTGGGCAACCGTACAAGCTCAGCGCCGAGTCGCGGAGCGGGGCGCTGCTCCTCACCATTCCCGACACCGCGGCCGGGGGCATACAGGACCTGAATGTGCGCTTTATCGGGCCCGACCGCGCCCTGGTTGCGGGCGGCGACGCGGACGGCCTCGGGATAGAGTTTTTGCGCAACGGGGACGGTGTGGTTGACTTCATGCGCTTTGGGGGGCGGCTGTATCCGCGCGACCAGGTGACGGACGCCCCGCAGGACACTGAGGTGGAGGGGACCACCAGCGCGGCCACACCCGAGTTGGCCTCTCAGCCGTGAACCGGGTCTGGGTGGCCGGGGGAACGGTGGTGGACGGCACCGGGGCACCGGGCCGCCGGGCCGACCTGCTGATCGAGGGGGACCGCATTGTGCGTGTGGCCGAGCCGGGCGGCCCGGTGCCCGAAGACGCACAGACGGTGGACGCCTCTGGCCTGGTCGTGACGCCCGGATTCATTGACGTGATGAGCCACTCGATCTCTACCCTGCTGCGCGACGGCCTGAGCGTGGGCAAGGTGATGCAGGGCGTGACCACCGAGATCATGGGGGAGGGCTGGACGCCGGCACCCGCGATTCCTGGCGAGGCGCACGGGTTTCCGGTCCACGGGCTGCCGGGCGGCGATGAGAGCTGGGCTGAGCGCTCACGGGGCTGGGCGCGCTTTGGCGACTGGCTGCGTGCCCAGGAAGAGGTCGGCGCGTCCGTGAACTTCGGGTCCTTTGTGGGCGGCGCGACGGTGCGCCAGTATGCCCGTGGGCACGCCGAGGGCCTCAGCAGCCCCGCCGAATTGGCCAAGATGCGCCGCGTGGTCCGTGAGGCGATGGAAGACGGCGCCTACGGCCTCGCCACCGCGCTGATCTATCCGCCCGGTTCCTTTGCAGACACTGACGAACTCGTGGCCCTGTGCGCGGAGGTGGCCGCCGCCCAGAGCATCTACGTGACCCACATGCGCTCTGAGGGCGAGGCCATTCTGGACGGCCTGGAAGAAGCCCTGGCCATCAGCGGGCGCAGTGGGGCGCGGCTTCACCTCTATCACCTCAAGGCCGCCGGGCAACCCGCCTGGCCGAAGATGGCCCAGGTGATTGCGCGGGTAAACGCTGAGCGCGCGGCGGGGCGCGACATCCACGCGGACCTGTACCTGTACACCGCTGGGGGCACAGGCCTGTCCTCGGTCACCCCGCCGTGGGCCAGTGAGGGGCGCGGCCTGGTCGCCCGCCTGCGTAACCCGGCAGAGCGGGCCCGGATTCGGCAGGCCATGCTGACGCCGGACGGCAGCTGGGAAGCCCTGGGCCACCTGACCGGGCCAGCGGGCGTCTTTCCTGTGGGCCTGAGACACCCTGACCATCAGGCTTATATCGGGCGCTCGCTGGCAGAGGTGGCCGCCGCGCGCGGGCAGGACTGGATTGACACGGCCCTGGACCTGCTGGACGCCGAGGAAGACCGGGTTGGTAGTCTGTATCACCTGATGAGCGAGGCAAATATTGAGCGCCAACTGCGTGAGCCGTGGGTGATGCTGGGCTCCGACGCGGCGGGCTACGACCCCGAAGACCGCTGGGACGGCGGCGTGGGCGGGCATCCGCGCGCCTTTGGCAACTTCGCGCGCCTGCTGGCCGTGTATGTGCGTGAGCGCGGCCTCCTGAGCCTGGAAGAAGCCGTTCACCGCATGACCGGCCTGCCCGCCGAGCATCTGCGCCTGACGGGCCGGGGAGAACTGCGGGAGGGCCACTTTGCCGACGTGGTGACCTTTGACCCGCACACGGTGCGCGACCGCGCCACCTACGCGCAGCCCGAGCAGCTTTCGGAAGGCGTGCGCGACGTGTGGGTCAATGGCGTGCGGGTGCTGCGAGAGGGGCAGCACACGCGGGCGCGGCCAGGTCGCCGGCTGTACGCGCCCGGCGCCCGGACGCCGGAGGCTGTGGCGCTGGGGGATGTGGCCGCGCCGTGACCACCGTGCCGGGCCTGACCGCCGTCGAGCGCCTGCGCGCCGGGCTGGACACCTTTGGGGCGCGGGACCAGACCATCGCGCGCTTTTTTATTGACCACGCCGAGGAGGTCCCCTTTCTGAGCGCCGGAGAAATCGCCGAGTCGCTGTCGGTCAGCGGCGCGGCCATCACCCGGTTCAGTCAGCGCGTCGGCTTCGAAGGCTACCCCCACCTGCAGCGCGTTATTCGCCAGGAGTTGCGCGCCACGCTAGGGATTCAGCAGCCGGGCCGGCAGGACGCGGTGGTCGCTGATTTCTGGCGGGGAGAGCGCAGCAACCTTGACGGCCTGGCCGCGCTTTCCGAGGAGCAGGTGCTGGGCCTCGTGCGGGCGCTGGTGGGGGCGCGGCACCTGTGGATTATCGGGGCGCGCGCCTCTCACGGCATGGCCCTGATTGCCGAGTCGCTGCTGGCCTCGTTCCGGCCGCATGTCCACGCCCACGCCGCCGATCTACTGGCGAGCCGGCCCGAGCACCTGCTGGAGATGGGCGCGCAGGACGCCGCGCTGGTGTACACCATCCGGCGCTACAGCCGCGCCACCACGCGCGTGACCCGCGCCCTCCAGGCACAGGGGGTCCGCATTCTGCTCCTGACCGACCAGGGCGCCTCGCCGCTGGCCAAGACCGCTGACCACTGCCTGCGTCTACCCACGCAAGGGTCAGAAGTGGTCGCCTCGGTGGCGCCCTTCGTGAGCCTGACCGGACTCATCGCCTCTCTGGTGGCGCGTGAACTGGGCGGCGGCCATCTGGAGACCGCCGAGCGGCTGAACGCGGCGTTCAGCGTGTACGAGTACTGAGGGCGGGACATAGAGCTGTTGGTAGCCAGTCACGCAGCGAGTCAGCTGTCTCATCCAGTTGACGACGTCTTCGTGTCATTTTGTCTCACCACTCCGGCCATGCATAGAGGCACGAACCAATAAAACTTAGAATCATGAGCTTTCCATTGACTTAAAGACTCATTTCCTCAGGTGTCCCGTATATAGGGACACCTGTTTTTCACCACCTTGACGCTGTGGAAGCTTATGTTCCCAAGCCTATAGGTAACATTCAAGAACCTTTAAGATTCCGTTCTCATGTTGACTTGACGGCCAGATGCCTATGATCGGTCCAGTTCCGACAACAGATTACTTTTGCCGCGCTGGCCGACCCTTTTTGTCGAGTCTAGCGCCGGCGCGTGGGTGTTGCGGTCCTACCCCAGGAGGATCACCATGAACGGACGTACCCTGACTTCTGCTCTTGCGCTTTCGTTGCTGCTCGCGGCCTGCGGTACCAGCACCGTCCCCCACACCCCGGACACGGCGGCCGCCCCCTCGGCCGGCGCCCCCCTCCTGGGCACCAGCAACCCCGAGGCCATTCCTGGCCAGTACATCGTGGTCCTTCAGGACGACGCCGCCAACCTCACCGTTCAAGATGCCGGCAGCTTGATTAGCAGCCTGAACCTCGATCCTCAGGGTGTCACCGTCCAGCACCTCTACACCCAGACCATTCAGGGCTTTGCCGCCAAGCTCAGCGCCCAGAACCTGGCCACCCTGCGCAGTGACCCCCGCGTCAAGTACATCGAGCAGGACGGCCTGATGCACATGACCGCCACCCAGACCGGCGCCACCTGGGGCCTGGACCGCATTGACCAGCGCAACCTGCCCCTGAATGGCAGCTACGTCTACGACGCCACCGGCAGCGGCCTCAGGGCATACATCATCGACACCGGAATTCGGACCACCCACACCAACTTTGGGGGGCGCGCGATCTGGGGCACGAATACCACGGGCGACGGCAACAACAGCGACTGCCAGGGACACGGCACGCACGTGGCCGGCACGGTGGGCAGCAGCACCTACGGCGTGGCCAAAGGTGTGACGCTGGTGGCCGTAAAGGTGCTCAACTGCCAGGGGTCGGGCAGCAACTCGGGCGTAATTGCGGGCGTGAACTGGGCTGTGGGCAACAAGGGAAGCGCGACGGCCGTGGCGAACATGAGCCTGGGGGGCGGCTTTAGCCAGGCGGTGAATGACGCCGTAAACAGCGCTGCCAGCCGCAACCTGGTGATGGTGGTGGCCGCCGGCAACGAGAACCAGAACGCCTGTAACGTCTCCCCCGCCAGCGCCGCCAACGCCATTACCGTGGGCAGCACGACCCGCACGGACGCCCGCAGCAGCTTTTCTAACTACGGCTCTTGCGTGGACATCTTTGCCCCCGGCAGCGACATCACGAGCACCTGGAACACGAGCAACACGGCGACGAACACGATCAGCGGGACCAGTATGGCCAGCCCCCATGTGGCGGGGGCGGCGGTGCTGGAACTGGCGCTGGGGGCCAACAGCACGGGCAGCATCACCAACGCGATCATCAGCAGCTCGACCCCCAACAAGGTCACGAACGCGGGGGCCGGCAGCCCCAACCGCCTCCTCTACACCCGCTGAGCGAGACCACACCCCACTTGACCGAGGCCACCTGAATTGCAGGTGGCCTTCTTGCTTCTAGAGAGGGCCGCGCGTCAGGTGGTCCGCTGTCCTTTACTCCAGTTGAAAATCCACCGTGAGCTGGACGGTAAAGACGTGCGTTGAGGTGTAAGGCACACCAGCTTCCAGCGGCCCTGAGCGGGCGCGGCTGGCCCGCTGGGTGTCCTGCCCCAACCACTCTGGCTGGAGGTTGACCGTACTCACGGGCATGTCCCAGGTATCTGAAGCGTTCAGGACACCCACGACCCGGTGGCCTGCAGCCTGAGCAATCGCTTCTGCCCGTTGCCGGGCTCTTTGCATGGCTCTCGGCCCCAAGCGCAAACTGACCTCAAAGTCGTCGAAGATCCATTCCAACCGCTGAAGGTCCACGTGCTTCTGATCGGCCAGGACGCCAAGAACCTGTGAAAGAAGTTCTGGTTGTGCTTCAACCACCAAGAGGAACCGAGCCCTTTGTTGCTTGGCCAGTAGTCCCGTCCGGTTACTGATCTCCACACCGCGCACCTGAATCTGCGTCGGCGGGATTCCCACCGCCTGGAGTTGCTGGGTCACCTCCCGCACCTCTTTGACCCGTTCGGTGGCGGCAGTGCCCATCACGAGGGTTTCTCCAGCCACCTCCAAATACAGTTTCGCGCTGACCGCCGTTACGTCCTGCTGCTCTTTCTGTTGAATGCGCAGTACACCCATCTGTTCAGAATAAGAGCCTGACCCTTGAACGTGCGCTCAAAAACGGCTGTGCGCCATATTTCATAACGTCTCTTTCGTGTTCTTGGTTATATGCCCCCACAGTGATCAACCAAGTCCATGCAGGCGCTTGATCTGTCGTAGGGTGCAGGCCAGCCCTGACCGGGGAAGGAGGCGTGCGATGAAGACTGCCCAGCTGCTGACTGAATTTGAGGCGTTGACCCACCATGACCGCATTCAGCGCATGGTGGCCATCGGCCGCCAACCTCTTGCCGACCGGGAGGTGCTGCTGAATGACTTGTCCCGGGGCGCGGTCTATGAGCGACTCCTCGCCCTCTTTTCCTGCTTTGGCAGTCGGGACGGGGGCCGTGCGGCTCAGGCCGTTCTGGACCCGTCCGAGCACGTTGCCGGTCCTGCCCGCCGACTTGTGGCCCTGCTAGGCACCGACGAGCAGGTGCCGACCCTTCTGCCTCAGCTGTCGCCTGCAGGGCAGCGGCCACTGCTCGCAGCCTGGCGCAAAGCGGGCCGATCTGCGGGGCCCGTTGACGAGTGGGTGCGGAGCAGACGAGAGGAGGACCTGGCCGCAGCTCAATTGGCTCTGCCTTACGCGTCTTCCGCCTTAGTGCAGCAGTTCTTCCCCGCCCTGCTGGATGACCCCGGCCTGCAACCCATGTGGCTGCGCGTCGCCCGCTGGCACCCGGCTGTGGCCGGCCAGGAGCTTTTGCGGCGCGCACAGAAGCTGTCTGAGCCCGCGCCTCAGGTCACAGCCCAGGTGAACCTGCTGCTGCCGATCTTGGCAAAACGCGACCCGGACCTCGGGCTGAGCTTAGTGCAGGCCATGGGGCGCACCACGTCGCTGGGCCACCTTCGCCTGCAGCACCTCGCCCTGGTTCGCTCGGAGGCGGTGGCTGGGCTTATCCTCGGCTCAGAGGACAGCCCGGGCCCCCTGACGCTCACGCCCAGGCTGCGCCACCTTCCTCACGATGTCGTGGCCTCCTTGCTGCGCCGCCGCTCTGGCGTCCTGCCCTGCGTTGAGCAGGCTTATGGCACCTTGCTGCCCGCTGCCCGCCAGATCTTGGCCCCAGTTTTTTTGGAATGGTTGACGACCTCAGCTGGTGTGCTGCCCCTACCGGTCGCCCAGCACCTCCCCGCCGACCTGCGGATTCAGGAGGCTCGGCGACACGTTGACCTGCCTACCTTGCAGACTCGGCCGACGCAGCGTTTGACCTATGCCGCCCTGCTGCCCTGGGGCGACGCCCGCGCCCTGCTGGAGGCGCCGCTGCGGTCTCCGGACCCGGATCTGCGTGCCCAGGCGCTGACCAGCCTCGCGTTCGCCGTGCGTTACGACCGTTCCCGGCAGACTGAGCTGCTCACCCTGCTGACCGCGAGGCGCCATGAACAGGACCCGGTGCGCCTCGCCATGCTCAGCGGTTTGGCGGACCTGCCTCCCAGCCTCTGGGAGTTGAACAGCCTGGACGCGCTGGGACATGTGCTGCAAGCCGCCCTGGACGCCGCAGATCTGTCCCACCAGACGGCGCGGCAGGCGCAACGCCTGATCCTGCGCCTCCTGCCCTTTCATCCCGAGTGGAGCGCGTCCTGGCTGGCCCGTTTTGTTCAGGCCAGAGGCCAAGTTCAGTTTGGCCGGCTGGAGCGGCACCTGACTGCAGCGACCGCGCCGGGGGTGATGGCCGCCCTGCTGCCTGTTTTTCAGGCATGGGCCACCCGGGAACGGGAAGATCAGCTGCTGCAGGGGATCGAAAGCCTTGGCCGGTACGTTGAGGGTCAGGCTGACTTGCTGGTGCTGCTTGAGCAACGGGTCCGGCAGTCGAAGGAGCGGTGGATTCCCCTCCGGGCCCTCAGCCTCCTGCAGGCCCACGAGCCGCAGCGCTTTGTCCTCCTGGTGCCCCAACTCCTGCGTAAGGACGCCAGCTGGGCCACCCAGGCGGTGATCTACGACCATCTGCACCGGCGGCGGCAGGATCTGCTGACGCCTTTCCTGGGCCGCCGGGCGTTTGCGGGCCGGTTTAGCACCGGCAAGACCCGCATTGTTCTGCCGTTCATGACCGGCTTCACCCGCTGGACGCGGACGCAGCAGCAAACATTTGCGGCCACGCTTATAGACGTGACTCAGGACACGCAGCGTGATCTGCCGGGCGTGTGGACGGCCCTGAGTCAACTGGCGGCTCTGCCGTCTCCAGTGCCCTTGGACCGCCGCCCTGGCTTGCTGGCACGTCTATCCAGGGTGCCAGGGGACGCCCCACTGGATCGGCTCACGGCTCTGGCTCAGTTGGACGCTTCCAACCCGGCGCTCCGCTACCGGGCGCTGAGATCGCTGGGGCAACTCGACGAGGCGCGGGGGGCGTCGGCGCTTCTGGCGGCCCTGGACGATGACCGCGCCCGCATTGCTCTGTATGCCTTGCGGCGCCCGCTGCTGGCGATGGCGCCAGCCCACGCACTGGATCTGCTGCTGAGCGTCCCGCGCGAACGGGTGACGGTCTTCAAAGAGGTGGTGCGGTTGATCGGCGAGCTGCGTGGCGACCGTGCCTACCGCGCCCTGCTGGACTTCAGCACCGAAGACCTGCACCGTGACGTGCGGGTGGCGTTGCTGCGGGGCCTGTGGAGCCATCTGGGCCAGGCTGAGACGTGGCCCGTGCTGCTGGCCGCCGCGCAGTCGGGAGATGCGGCCCTGAGCAGCGGCCTCGTGCGGCTGCCGGGTCAGGCGCTGACGGGTCACAGTGGCCGCGAGTACCTGGCCCTCGTGCAGGCTCTGCTGGGTCACCCAGACGCGACGGTCCGCCTGGCCACCCTGCACTTTCACCAGCCTCTGACAGACCCTGAGCGAATCCTCTTGCCTACTCTGTTGTGGCGCCTGACCTCCCCCTACCCAGAAGAAACGACCGCGTCTGCGGGGGTGATTTTCGCCTCCTACGGGACCCCGGATGCCCAGGCCATCGGCGAGGCCTTCCGGCAGCTCCTATCAGATCGCCGTGCTCTGCGGGCTGCTACCCAGGCCCTTCAGGCGATGGCGGCGAGCAGCCCGCACCGAAATGCCCCCTTGATTCAAGCGGTGCTAGCAGCACTTGCCTCTGACCCGCTAACCCTGAGCCTTCAGGTTCAGTTGGCGGTGGCGGCCGAACCCTGGCCCGCTCTGGGGGCGCGGCTCCAGCATTGGACCGAGCAGGGACAACTTCACGCCGAAGCGCTGATGGCGGGCGTGACTGCTCTCAAGCAGGTCCACCAGCGGCCGGACGTTGGCGCCGTGCCAGCCCTTCAAACTGTCCTCCGCACCGGCAACGAGTTTGCCCGGCGTCTGGCGCTGGAGGTGCTGATTCTGGAGGCTACTGCTCTGGGCGGCTGGACGGCCGAGCGGTTGCGTCAGCTCCAGGCCTACCGGGCTGATCCGTCCCCCCTGGTCGCGGGCGCCGCCCAGTTCACGCTGCCAGAGACGGAGCAGGCCACGACGTAACTGCGCACACGTAGCGTCCAGACGTGAGCCGGCCTCTCCGATCCCTCAAACCGGACCTGCGGTTGACCGCTCCAGAAGCGAGCAGATAGGTTCAAGCGTGCTGTAGACAGGCGAGGGACGGCGTACTAGTGGGGAAAATCTGGCTTTCGGTTTAGGTGAGGGCTCTGAAGCTCGGGCTTGGTCTTCGCGCCGCCTCCCCTGCGTTATCTGGCGGATGGTCAGAACCTGAGCCGGAGGTTGTCGTGGGTGGCTCATGCGATACCAGAGCCTTTTAAAGCCTTCTCCTGCGTGGGCAGCCCTTGCGGCATCATTCATGGCGCCTTGGGATAAACCAGACCATGAGGTGTGTCGGGGCCGAGATGATGCGCAGGTCATTTCCTACCCCGGAGGTTCATCAATGTCCTATGCGTCCCGCGTCACCCTGCCCCTGCTGTGTCTCACCACGCTTCTCGCCTGCGGCCGTACGCCTGAGAGCACCGACCCTTACGCCCTGTCTGTACTCAATGAAACGGCGGGCGCCCCGGCCACACCATTTGAACCGGGACCAATTCCTGCAGACCAGACCCGCGTTCGGGTGTCATTCATTGGGGACGTCCCTAACCTGCCGTCTATTGGGGTGAGGAGTGTCTTCCTGTGCGGCACGACATGTACAGCCACCGGAGTCAGTGGTGGCGTCCTGGCCGGCGATGACGGCACTGGCCGGGGCAAGCTCTTCAGTGACGTTACGTTGCCTCCCAGCCGCATTGACCGGATCATCGTGCAGCCTGACCCGGCCGCTGGTCAGCCCGTGGCGTTCCGCACCCTGCAGTTGGCCCAGCCTATTACCCTGCAAGCGGGCGAGCGTCAGGAAATCTTCCTGAGCCTTAGCACCGTCCGGCCTGGCGACGCCAGCGGCTTGGAAGTGACCTACCTGGGGACGGCGCCGCTGCCTCCAACGGCCGGCTCGGTGGTCGCCTACCGGCCTGACCGGGCGATGGCCTGGCCCGCCGGCAGCCCGATGGGCCTGGCGATGGCAGCGGGTAGCCTGAAAGAGGCGCAGCTGTTCGGTATGGAGCTCATTGACACAGGCGGGATTGCGCCGCGCGTGGCGGTGTGGCCTGCCCTGAAAACTCAGGACCCCATGACAGTCACCCTCAAGGTCAACCGGGACCGCATTGCTAAGGGCCTGACAGCAGCGGACTACAAGGTGCAACTGGCCGATAAAACGACGCCCGCAGTGACCATGAACGGGGACACGCTGACTTTTCAGGCCAAGGATCTCAGCGGCGCTCAGGTGTATACCGACCGGAGTGTCATCGAAACCAGCAGCGGGGAGCGGATCGCTCTGCCGGGCAAGACCCTGAATACTGCGTCCATCTCGGCACAGGACACGTCGGCCTGTAAAAACAGCCTGACGGCCCGCCGGGCAGAGTACGAGCAGTATTTTGCGGACGGTACGGATGCTATCCGCATTTTTGACTGCGAGAACGTGGCGCCCTACGTTCATATCGTGCTGATTGACCGCTCCAACCGTGGCCGCACCGTGGACCTTCCGGTGACGCCCAGCGTGGATTACCCCGGCAAGTATGTGCTGCGCCCAATCACGTCTCACGGCACAGGCGCCGTGGTGGCCATCAACGGCTTCACCTGGGACGGCGACAAAGGGACTTACATGGGCACGGGGTACGGTACGCCGCTGGGCACGCTGATTACAGCGGGCACAGTGCGCAAGAAAACCTCGACGACCGAAGCCATCTTGGGCTTCCAGATGCAGCCAGCCGACCGCTCAAAGGGTACGTCCGCTGAGTTTTTCGTCGGCGCGAGCACATCGCTGAATTTCGGCACACACAACTACAACGTCATCGGCTCAACCACGTCGGTCATTCGCAACGGCGCCTGCAACCCTAACCTTGACACCACGAGCGTCAACCGCTGGAGCGCCGTAGGCATCGGCCTCAACCGCATGGCGTTGGTGTCGTCCACAAGCAGCGGGACTTCGTCGCCAAGAGACCTGTGCAGTGTGTTTGAAGGCCTGGGCTACTTGAACGGCGCCATTCGCCTGGACGGGGGCCCGTCGGCGGCTATGGCCTGGCTGGGCCAGCACATCAACCCTTTGACGGGGTCGGACTACTACGCTTTTGGCAATGCGCGCAACATCCTCAACGCCCTCGTCTGGAAATGACAGGGTTCCGCTGAGGCTCTGTCACGTTCAGATGAACGGTGCGACGAGACCCAGAGCGGTTGAATCCAGCAGTCTTCGGCCACTTTGAGACGAAGAGATGAAGTACAGCAGACAGCGGCGGCCACAGTATGGCCGCCGCTGGCGCTGTGCTGTCGGCTTTACCGGGTCAGCGGGCCAAACTGCTGGGCGAAAGGCGAGCCCTGCTGCACGTCCCAGTCGAGGCGCCAGTCGAACGCTCCACGGAGACCGAGGAAGCGACTTTTTACCTGAGAAAACGTATTGACCGCCGAACCGATGGTCCAGTAGTTGGCCAGCCCCGGATTCACGCCAAAGCCCACCACCACATGGTCTGCCCCCAGGAGATTGACCCACATTTGCAGGTTGTTCTGCAGGTAAGTTGGGTCGTTCAGCTGTGGTCCGTCGTAGTACTGCGGCGCGCAGTAGTCGAGTGCGCCAGCCGTCAGCATGGCTTTGCAAAACTGCTGATCGGCGGTATTCCACGGCGCAGGCGGCGCGGTGATGAGGAAGCCGGGATGCCGGCGTTTCAACTCCTGACCAATCCAGATCATTTCACTGGTGTTCGGTGCTGCGTCGCCCTCAAATGTGTTGAAGTCTAGGCCATCAAAGCCGCCCCAGGCCTGATAGAGCTTGTCCACGCTGTTGACAAAAGTGGTCGAGACGGCGCGGGTGGTAAACCGGATGGCGTTTCCGGCGCCGCCCACCGAAAGCAGCACCTTGCGCTTCTGAGTGGAGCGGACGTACTGGAGATCTGCCGTCCAGTTCGTCCAGGCACCGCTGCCATTAGGCGGTGGATCAAACTTGAGGGTGCCGGCCGGCTGCCCTGGCGCGTTCGTCGCTGCAAAAAGGTAAATCAGAGTGTAGTTAGGGTGAATCTCCCGAAGCCTCGGGGCATTCGGCGCAAAGGTGGCGTAATACGTGCCCAGCACCTTATTCCCAGAAGACGGCCCGCTGCAGGTGGTGGGCTGCCAGTACCAGGTGCTGATGGTGGGATCGGTCTTGTCGCTGCCCCCCGCCGTCGCGTTGACGAGCTTGTAGTACCGGCCATTGGCGGGGTACAGGACGGTGGTGCCCAGGGTGTAGGTCGTGTTGGCCTGCCAGGTTTGAAAGGTGCAGGCAGCGGCCTGCGCTGAGAAAGCCGCGCGCTGCAGCGCCACCGCCACGCCGCTGGCTAGGGGTGGTTGGCTGCTGCACGCCACGACACCAGCGCTCAGGAGAAGGGCAGAAACAAGGTGGGGGAGCGAACGCATTTCTACCTCCAGCATGGGCCAGCTGCTGGTCAGGTCAAGTGACTCCCCCAGTCCTGGCGACTCATACAGACTCTGGTTCAATTGTTCACAGAAACGATTTAACCCGAGCACAGCGAGAAGGAGAACAACGGGTTCCGGGCGTGGAGCGGACACATCGGGAAAGGACCGATGTGTCCGCGAAGCAGACGGAATCCGTATCAGCAGGTCAGATTATTGCCCGTAGGAACACCCAGGCGCCCGGCAAAATCCGTGTAGTAGCGGCCTCGGTTCAGCATGCCTTCGCGTCCGGGCCCGCCGTTACATTCAATGCCCCCGTTGATCGCGCGGATCGTTTCCCCGAAGCCCGCCCCGCTCACCATGGCGTCGTGGGGCGTGCGGGCGGCCTGCGCCCGCTGAGTCATCCAGTACCACAGCGCCGTTTTCCAGGCCACAGCCGAGTCCGTGGCCACGAGGTCCGGATTGTTCAGCAGGTCAATGCCCAGGGCCGCGCCGGCTGTGCGGTAGTTGTAGTCCCAGGACAGCTGCATCGGCCCGCGCCCGTAATACTGCTTGCCGCCGCAGTTGCCCGACGAGCAGTAGCTGTTCCAGTTGGCCTGGTTAATTTCCCGGATATAGACCAGGGCGCCGGTTTCCTGGTTGACGTTGGCCAGGAACGCGGCGGCTTCCTGCTTCCGGACCGTGTCGCTACCGGTATTCGCAAAGGCAGGGTAAGCCCGCATGGCCGTGGTCAGGCCAGCGTAGCTATAGAACGAATTGCGATTAGGGAACATCTGATTGAACAGGGCTTCAGACACCACAAAGCCGCCAGACGAGGGGGGGGGCGTGGTGCTGCAGGTGGTGGGCTGCCAGTACCAGGTGCTGATGGTGGGGTCGGTGCCGTCACTGCCGTTACTGCCGACGTTGACCAGTTTGTAGTACTGGCCGTTGCCAGGATAACGCACGACCGTACCCAACGTGTAGTTCACGCCCCGAGTCCAGGTGGCTGCGTTGCAAGTGCTAGAGGGAGGCGGTGTCGTGGTGGGCGGGGGAGTCGTGGTCGGAGGCGGCGTGGTGCTGCCACAGCTGCTGATGACCGTCCAGGGCTGGCCGCTGCCGGCGGGGCCGTTCCGGGAAGCGGGCGAGTCACCCTGCGTCCAAAAGTTGGCCCGGTAGGCCTTCCCACTGGCAGTGACGGTGTCACCCTGAACGTAGGTGGCGCTGGACGACCAGACGGCGCAGGTAACGGCCTGGGCAGTGAGGTTCGTCGGGGCGGATGGTGCAGCGCCGCAGGCCATAAGGGCTGCCCCTAACGCCGTAGCGAAGAGGACTCGTGTAGACCAGTGGTGGGCAAATGAACGACTTAGCATAGGACATTCCTCCAGAAAAACGGCTAAGGCTCGGCTGAAGCCGATGAACGCGGCGCTCAGATGAAGCAGCGGCCGAAAACGGACTGATTTGAGGCCGTTACGGTAACATTTTTCTTCGCCGGAGGCAAGTTGGAAAATTATTTCCACTCCGCCTTTCAGGCCGTTGATGGTCGCAGCTGGAATCCCGTGTCTCTACCTTTACAGTGCGCGAGCCGCATGGGCTGAGCCCATAACACCAACCGGTGCAGACGAGAGCGAGCGCTGGGCTATGACGCCGCAAGATAACCAGAAGCAGGGAGACGCCTCACAGGTCAGGCAGTCCGTTTGCTGGCTGCTCAGCTCAGAACACTGTCGCGCCAGACAGAATAGGCTTCTGAAAAACGCTGGCTGCGCCGTAGTCAAATAGGGTCTCTGGTGATGTTTTTTCACCATCTCGGTGCGCCTGAGCTCGTCTTCGATTGACCTGAGTGCCGTATAACTTCAGCTTTTCGCTGTCCTCCAGAAGCTTGGAGGCCCAGGGCTTTTGCGGTGTGCCCCTCGCGCGCTACCCTGACCCTATGAACGCCTGCCCGCTGTCTGGAGCGCTGCGCCCACGCGCCGCTGCCAACGACATCGCGTGTGCCCTGCATGCCTGGTGGTGCGCCCAGCTGGGCCGGCCGATGAGCGCGCAGCACGGTTGAGCCTCTTTCGCCCGCTGCCGCCACCCGCCCTCACCAAGGAGCTACCCATGACCACCCCTACTGTCCAGTTTGCTCTGGACCGACTGCCCGTTCCCGCCCACCTACTCGACCAGGATGCCCGCGACCCACTGGCCCACAAGCGTCAGGAATTTGTGCTGCCCGGCGGTGTGATTTACCTCGACGGCAACAGCCTGGGTGCCCTGAGCCGCCGCGTAACCGAGCGCCTGACCCGCGTGACGACCCAGGAATGGGGACAGGCATTGATCGGCTCCTGGACAGCAGGCGCCGCCCAGGGACAAGACTGGATGGGCCTGCCTGACCGCGTGGCCGCCAAGCTGGCCCGCCTGATTGGCGCGCACCCCGATGAGGTGGCGGTGGGCGACAGCACCAGCGTCAATACCTTCAAGGCGCTGGCCGCCGCCCTGGCCACAGCGCACCCTGGCCGCCGCGTGATTCTGACCGATCAAGACAACTTTCCCACCGACCTCTATGTGGCGCAGGGCCTGATTGGTTTGCTCGGCGAGCGGTACGAGCTGCGCCGCGTACCCGCCGACGACCTCGCCACGCACCTGAACAGCGAGGTGGCAGCTGTCCTGCTCACCCAGGTGGACTACCGCACCGGCCGCTGCCTGGAGCTGGCGGCGGTCAGTGCAGCGGCGCGCGCGGCGGGCGCCCTGACGGTCTGGGACCTGGCGCATTCGGCGGGCGCCTTTCCAGTCGAGCTGAACGCGGCGGGCGCCGACTTTGCGGTGGGCTGCGGTTACAAGTACCTGAATGGCGGCCCCGGCGCCCCGGCCTTTCTGTTTGCCGCCCGCCGTCACCACGCGGCCCCAGTGGCCCTGAGCGGTTGGATGGGACACGCCGACCCCTTTGAGATGGCCCGCGACTTTCAGCCGGCTCCTGGCGCCCGCCGCTTCGTGACCGGCACGCCAATGGTCCTGAGCCTGAGCGCGCTAGACGCCGCCCTGGACGTTTTTGAAGACGTGGATCTGCAGGCCCTACGGACCAAATCGCTGGCCCTGACCGATACGTTTATCGCACTGCTGGACCCGGTCAGCGAGCGCCTGGGTCTGACCCTGGTGACCCCGCGTGACCACGCCCAGCGCGGGTCCCAGGTCAGTTACCGTCACCCGGACGCCCGAGCCGTGATGGCTGAGCTGATTGCAGCGGGCATCGTGGGCGACTTCCGCACGCCAGACATTCTGCGCTTTGGCTTCACGCCGCTGTACCACTCGTTTGCCGATGTCTCCCGCGCCGCGCAGGGCGTGCAGGCGGTTCTGGAGGCCCGTGCATGACCCGGCAGGGCGCCCCCCACCCCGACGCCCCTGAACAGGCGCATACCGACTTTACCCGCAGCCTCAGCTACGGCGACTACCTGCAACTGGACATCCTCAAGAGTGCCCACCAGCCGGTGACGGCGGCCCACGACGAGCACCTCTTTATTGCCGTTCACCACGTCTCTGAAGTCTGGCTGGAACTAATTATCCGCGAACTGCGTGCCGCCATGGCCCAGCTGGAAGGCGGCATCACCGACGCGCCGCTCAAGGGCCTGACCCGCGTAGTGCGCGCCCAGGAGCAGCTGACGAACGCCTGGGAAGTCCTGAAAACCATGACGCCGGCTGACTACCTGCAGTTTCGCCACGCTTTCGGGCAAGCGTCCGGCTTTCAAAGTGCCGCCTACCGCCATGTGGAATTTCTGCTGGGCAACCGGCACGCGGTCTTGCTCAAGCCGCACGAACACCGCCCCGAGGTGTACGGCCCCCTGCAAGCTGACCTGCTGGCTCCCAGCGTCTATGACCTGACTCTGCGCCTGCTCTCGGCACGCGGCCTGGCCATTCCGTCCGAGGTGCTGGCCCGCGACCTCACCTTGCCCCCCGTTCTGAATGAGGACGTGCTGGCCGCCTGGCTTCAGGTGTACCGCGACCCGGAACACTACTGGGACCTGTACGAACTGGCCGAAAAACTGCTGGACGTAGAAGACAACTTTCGCCGCTGGCGCTTTAACCACATGACGACGGTGGAGCGCACGATTGGCTTTAAGCGTGGGTCAGGCGGAACCAGCGGCGCCGCGTACCTGCGCCGCGCCCTAGAAACGGTGCTGTTCCCAGAACTGTGGGAGATTCGGACACGGTTGTAAGGCGGTGAAAGAGAAGGAGCCGGAAGAGTGCTGACTTCCGGCTTCTTCTTTTGAGATGTTCGTGCGGGCGCCTGTAGGACAAGCAGGCTTAGCGACCTTCTTCCGTCCGGCAAATCTTTTCTAAGAAAGCGTCCAGCTTAAGCTGCCCTGGCCGTGATTGGTCATCCACGTGGCCGGCCTCACAGCACTTCAGAAAATACCTGCGTGCCCACTTAAATACCGCTCCCGCACAATCTGCCGGTGATGCAGCTCATGCCCGGCAATAATGAAGCCTAACGCCTGCACCGTGAACTCAGTTCCGTTGGCGGTCACGCGGCGCTGCCAGTCTCCGGGCTCAAGGTGACGCAACAGATGCAGGGTGTTGTTCCGCACCACCTGCAACCCATCAGACAGCGCGTCTATAGACAGGTGCGCCACGTTCCAGGTCGCCGCCCAGGCCTCATCGTCATAGCCTGCAAGCGCGGTCTGATGGTCTCCACGGGCAGCCCGCAGCGCCCGGTAAGCAAAGACCCGCTCTGTATCCACCATGTGGCCGAGCACCTGCTTGAGTGTCCATTTGCCAGGTGCGTAGGCGAACGCCGCTTGCGCGTCTGTCAGGGTGCTCAGCAGCGCGCGGGTCTCTCCTATGTTCTTTTCCAGCGTTTCCAGAATGGGGGCGGTGTCAACCAGCGCCACATACGTTTCGTAGAACGGCGAGTAGTCCGAAGGCGCTGGGCGCGACGCAGGGCTCATGGCCGAATCGTATCGCGGCGCCCTTGAATGGCGCGGCACTGGCATATCAAGACCGTTAGATGCTTTGAACAGCTGGCTGTCTGCTGGGGTTGTGGCGAGGTGTCGGAGAGGGTGATTCAGTCATAGACGCCCATTTCCAGCGACCTCGCCTGACTGTTGAAACAGCGCCCCTCACTTCCCTGAGAAGGTGAGTGCTGCCCGGCCGCTGAAGTTGTCCGTCACAAGGGGCACACCTGTTACCGCCACCTGACCACCCTTCAGCGTGCCTTTGTACACTGTGCCGCCCATAGACGTGAAGGTGAGCTGACCGGCAGCTGTGATCACGAAGTTGCCCACATCATTGGCCGTCTTTTTCAGGTTCTTCTCGTTGTCCATCCAGTTCCATTCCAGAGAATAGGTGCCCGTGTTGGGCTCGCGGGCCGTGGTGTTCAGGCGCAGGAGGCCTCCCGTGAGGCGCATCACCCGCTTTTCATAGGGCACGGTATTGGGCAGAATCCGGGGCAGCACACGGCCGCCAAACGCTTTCAGCGGGTATTTGCAGCTCAGCAGTTCGGAAATGGGACCAGAGCAGGTGGACAGCGGCGACGATGGAGCGGCCTGGCCATTCAGGCTCAGGGCTAACGCAGAGAAGGCGATGAGGGCAGCGATACGGGTCAGCGAAGGCATGGCGTGACCTTAGAGCCAGGGCAGTGACACAGGGGTGACACCTGGAACTGGTGTTCCTCTGTGGCCCCATTGTGCGTGCTCCAGTCAGATGGACAACAGAGCGTCACGCTGATGTCATCCCGCGCCGCGCATGCTCGCAGCATGAACCGAATCCTGTCACTGACTGTTCTCACACTCGCCCTGGCCAGTTGCGGGGGCACAGCGCCGCTGCCTTCCGCACCCTTTATCGTCGGCCAGGTGGATGTCACTGGCCTACAGCCGGACGCCATCAGCCACACCGCTGTAGAGGGGGTGCCGCACATTCCTGTGCCGGTCGCTCTCAATGGTCAGTTTCAGCTGCCTCTGCCGGCCAACCCCAGCCCTGACGGCACGTTCTACGGTTCACCCCTGTGCAGCGGCACGGTCATCCAGAGCAATACGCAGGCGCAGTTTATGACCCTGTCCACCGACCGGCTGCGGCTGTGGCATCACGGCACGCTTCAGGGCTTCGTGACCACGCGCTGGCTTCAGGGTGACAACGTCCAGACCTATGAATACGTGTATGCCACCCTGCCGACCATCGTCCGGGGAGAGCAACTGTGCGGCAACATAACCAAAACGTTTGCCCTTGATTACCAGCAAGGCTGGAATCTGGTGGAGTGGACCCTGACAGGGAATCATCTCACCCTCGGCAGTGTCGCCAACCAGCGCCTGACCTGGCGCCGGCCCTGACCTGCGGGGACTGCCTGACCGCTTCTGCACACGCCACCTGTCCCAAACCATCCCCGGAGTGATATGACCTGCCCACAACGTTCTTTTCTGACCCTTGCCGTTTTGCTGAGTGCCTGCACGGCCCAGGCCGGCGGCGCTGAGCCGCGCACTCCCTTTGCCGTTCTGCGGCGGGCGGGCCTCTCTGAAACGCCGAGATTTGAACAGGCCCGCGCCTCGTTTACCGTGTGGCGCTGGAGCAGTCAGCCACCACTGTTTCTTCTCGCATCTTCAGAGGCGACGCAGCCCAGCAGCGCCGGGCAACTCCGCGCCTTTGAAGTTTGGGGCAACCTCCGACCACAGGAGAGCACTTCGTCCGTGCTGACGGCACTAACCCAGGCAGCCACGGCACTTGGGGCTGGGTGCCTTGGTCATCTCCCGCCCGCCCCGTTGCTGACGGCCCTCAAACAGGCGCCCACTTTGCCTGTCGGCTGGTCCCGGCAGTGGCCCGGCGGCTGGTCCCTCACGGTTCAGGCGGGGGCCACCGCAGGAGAACGGCAGGTCAAGGTGGCCGGCAAGTTGGCCGCCCACCGCAAGCCCAGTTGCGACATGCCAACCACCTGATTTCTTTGACCAACGAGGTGAGGGCACCAACCAGGAAAGCTGGGCACAGGTTCTCAAGCGGTCTGGCCGCCAAATTCCCAAGCCCACCGCTTCAAAACCGCGCCACCGGAAACCAGTTTGCGGTCTCCGGTGGCTTCTGGGTGGCTATTCTCAGCCTGGCACTCCCTCAGGGATTTTCAAGAAAGAGTTCCAGCGTTTGCCCGTAGTGGCTGTCATAGGTGAAAGCGGCCAGAACAATTAGGGAAGCCTTCTGTTGACCGCGCGAACTCAGGAGGAGCGGCTGCTTGACTCCGTTCAGCACCTGAGTCGCACTGACCTTGTAGCGGCCAAGTGGAACGTCCGGCATGCCATAGCCAGGCTTGTTTTTGACGCTAAAGGGCGCGGTGCTGCCCGCCGCGTTCGGGCCGTCCGGGGTGAAGGTGAACTCAAGCTGGTCGTAATCCACCTCGACATTCGAATGGCTGAGGTAGGTGTAGACCTTGCCGCTGGGAGCGTTGCTGGCCTTGTAGGTAAAGTCCCGCACAGCCCCCTTGGAGCCGTCAAAGGGCGTGTCGTTGTCGGGCGAGAGGCGCACCTCAAAGGGCTGGCCGCCCACCTCGCCGCGCAGGTAGGCGCCCGCGTTCCAGGTGCCAGGCTGCTGCGCCAGGGGAATGCGGTAGCGGCCCTGAGCGTCCGTTTTGCCCACCGCATTCATGTTGTAAAAGGCGGTATGGTCGGCAAACACCTCAACGCCAGCGATAGGGTTGCCCTTGTCATTGCGCACCGTCCCCGTCATGACATAGGCGGCCGCCTTGTCACTGCCTGCTGCTGTGCCTGAGGCCACGCGCGTCAACGTCATGGTGCCCGGCTTGCCCTTGGACCAGGTGTAGGCGCCATTCAGGGTATTGCCTTTCAAGGTCGCCTTGACGGTGTTCGTGCGGCCATCGAAATACTTGAAGCTGTAGGTCACGAGGTTCCGGGCTGCGTCCCAGGTGCCGGAGACTGGAAAGTCTTTCTGGGCAAAGCGCGTCAGGCCAGTCACGCGGGTGCCCTGCAAAGTCAGGCTGACCTCCACATCGTAGAGGCCGTCAATTTTGCCCTTCCAGGCGCCGCTCAGGGGACTGGCCGGGGTGGTCGCCGCGAAGGCCACGCCAGTCCCAGTGGACAGGGCGGGAAGGGCGGCGGGCAGGGCGAAAAAGGCGACGGCGAGCAGGCGTGCATAGGTCATGGTGGTGTCCTCCTGAGCAGGAAAGTGCGCTCTCAACACCCAGAGGATGCACGGGCCAGGATGATGGACCGATGGTGCCCCAGCCTCATGCCATTTTTGTTTGGAAAGCCCGGCTGATGGCTGCCCGGAACAAGGCGTCAGGCTGACTGTTCCTGACCGAATGAAGTCAGCAGTCGAGGGCCTGATTCAGCCATGCGGCAAACCTGGAGAGGAACGCGCGACTCTCAACTTGCCTTCCGCGCAGCGTCGTGGGGAAGTCCTGCCTGACGCCGGCCAGGCCATACTGCACAGCAGTCATCTCGCAGACTCTCTCTTCGGTCAGGCGTGTCAGTCTCTCGCTGGGGCCGCCTAATGCTGCTGACGACTCAGTGGCGACCCCGCTTACCGCTGACCATCCGCCCATCATGCCCCGCGCGTCACCCTAACGCCATGACACGTCGCCTCACCCGGCCCCTGGCGCTTACCGCCACCTTCTTCGCCTCTTCTGCCCTGGCCGCCGGGTCCTGGGTATCACTGAGTGACCAGACCATCCTGGGCCCCGAAGCAGCAATGCGCGCCCAGGTGGCGAAACTGAGCGGCGAGGCCTGCAAGCCGGCCGTGCGTGATTTCAAGACGCCCGGCCTCGCCCCCACCAGCGGCCTGAACATTGACGAGGTCATCCGGTCACTGGAAAAAATGCTGGCCACCCTGGCGCCCGGCGACCCGGCCCGCGCAGGCCTGGAACATTCGCTGAAAATGGCACGTGAACAGAAAGAAAAAGGCACCAAGGTGCTGCCCCTGCCGGTGCGACGCGAGAAGGGGGCGATGACCTTCGAGACGGCGCTGAAGACAGCCGAGGCGCTCGTGGGGACGCCAGGCCGCCAGGCGACGGGTAGCACCTCGTCGGACGTGGCAGCGGCGCTGGCCGCCAAGAGTCCCAAAGCCGCCCTGGCCCTGCTGCTGGCCGGGCACCGCGCAAAGCCCAAAGACCCGATGACCCTGGTGAACCTTGCGGGCGTCCTGACCCTGTCGGGGTTACCGCGCGAGGCCATCGCCGTGCTGGACCGCGCCGCCGAGCTGGGCGGCACCCTGCCTGCGCCAGGTGGCGTACCGGGACAGGCGGTCGCTCTGACCAACCGGGGACACGCCTTCCTGGGCCTGGGGCGCTGGAGTGAAGCGCAGGCGCCCCTGAAACAGGCCCTGGCGCTGGCCCCCGACCTGGCCGAGGCGCGCATGAATCTCTCCAAGGCCCTGCTGTGCAGCGGCGATGTGGCGGGCGCCACGCGCGAGCTGCGGGTGGCCCTGCGGCGCACCGTCGCCCCCGAAAACAGCGACCTCATCGTGACTGAAGACACGCCCAACACGCACGGCGACGACCTGAAGCCGCGCGAGCAGGCCTCCACCCGCCGCGCCGCACGCACCCTGTTTGACCTCTCGCGCGGGGCAACCTTTGACCTGCCGCAGCTCAAGTTGCCGCGCGACCGCCGCGAGGCCATCTCGATGCATGGGCAATACGAGGCCCTTGAGCGCAAAGGCGAGGGCATTCTGAACGGCCTGCACGCCCGCGCCACGGCCGTCAATCTCTCTCAGGTGCTGGACCCAGGGGAGCGGCGCTGGTTCGAGCTGGTCAATGGGGTCATTACCACCTCGGTCTTTGAGCCGGAGGTCTGGCCGTCGTACCAGTCGGCGTATGCGGCGCACTACGCGCTGCACAAGGCCTTTCGCCCGCTGTCCGATGAACGCAACAAGACGATTGAAGCTGGTATGAAAGCGCTGCCCTCGCCTCACACCTGCGCCGACGTGGACCGGGTCTATGACGACGCCTACCAGACATACATGGACGCCCTGCGGCCTTACGTGAAGGCGCAGGAACAGGCGATGGCCCGCTTTGTCTCGGCGCGCGTCAAGTTCGAGACGGCGCTGGCCGCCAACCTGCCCGACCCCAAGGTGCGGGCCGCCAAACGCGCCGCCATCGAGGCCTCTGCCAAATCGTCTTTTTACGGCCCAGTGGTCTACGCTGCCGTCCTGCTCAGTGACGTGCCTGGGCTGTTCTGTAGCGGGCAAAAGGTGCAGGAGGTGCCCCTTGAGCTGGCCGAGTTGCCCACGCTGGACGCTGACCCCTGCGGCGGGCTGCTCTCGACCATGAAAATGAAGTCCAAAGTGCCGTCGGCCGCCCTCAAGGCGTCGGGACTGGGCCTGAGCTGGTCCCTGAGCTGCAAGAAGATTGACATCGAACTCTCGACGTCCTCGCTGCTGGGTACGGACTGGCTGGGGGGCTTTGCCCAGGCGAGCCTCGACTGGAACGGCAACGCCACCATCTTTACGGGGGTCAAGGCTGAATTCAAGCTGCCCAAAGGGGTGCCAGCCACCGGCGGGCTGGGGGCTAAGGAAGGCCTGTACATCAAGTTCAGCCGTGACGGGGTTCAGGACGCTGGCATGCGCGTGGAACTCAAGGGGTCGCTGGGCGCAGGCCCAGACGCTTCGACCGGCCTGTGGGAGGGCAAGATAGAGCAGGAGTTTGGCATAGCAGCGGCGGTGGCCTACTGGCGCGAACGCTGAGCAGGAAGGGCCGGGCAGGGAGGTCGCTGAAGAGAGGCGGCCTCCCCTTTTCTGTTCTTGTCAGTAAGCCGGGAGTAGAACTTGAGGCTGATGGCACGTTCTCGTCAGGATGATGGCTCAGCTGAACACTGAACTTCAGGGCAGGTACGAAGACGACTCTCCCGTTGCACTTCTGACAGCTTTGGCTGGAGAGATACCGTCCACTTCACGAAGGCCGTCGTCTTACTGCTCAGTCTCTCCCCACGCAGCCCTCTAAATCCGCCTACCTCAGACACCCAGGGTGGTGGCTGCCTTCTGTAGGGCCCCCTGGGGAACGTCTCAGGGCCAGCAACTCCTCACAGCTAGAAAAGCCTGACCCTTCTGGGCAAAGGAGGCCCGCAAACACATACCCAAGCGAGAAGCGCAAGCATCGGCTGGCCGCAAAAAGCCCAGGCTTCGGGACCTGGGCTGGACAGAGGAGGCGATTGGGGCTTCTGCTCGTGGTGTGAACCTCGTGTCCTTGACGCTTGCTGTGGCCAGAGCTCTCAGGGCAACCGAGTGCTGAATGACATGCGAATCCCGTACATATTGTTCTTGAAGGTGTTCACCGCTGAGGCAGCCCAGGTGTCGCTGCCCTCCGCCTGCACGAGCACCGGCTGACCGGTACTGAGTTTTGCCGTCATGCGGTAGCGGCCCAGCGGCACGTCTTTCACCACCGACGTGGTGGGGCGAATGACTAGCGCCTTGCCCTGGCTGCCATCAATCAGCGGCCCCTCGGGGGTCAGGGTCACGATCAGGTCGCCGTACGCAATACCGTCGCCGTGATAGACGTTGACCTGCTCGCCCAGCACCCCGCCTTCGTAAGGACCATTGAGTTTCCAGACAAAGTCCCGCACGGCGCCTGTGGTGCTCTGAAAAGCCGCCCGGTCATTCGGGTAGATCGTCATGCGGAAGCGGTCGCCCTGATAATTACGCTCCAGGGTTGCGCCGGGGCGCCACTTGCCCACGTTGTGGGGCAATTCAATGCGGTAACGCCCCTTGGCATCCGTCTTTGCCACCACGTTCATGTCGTAGTACACCGTGTTGTCGGCGTAGACTTCCACGCCAGGCACGGGCTGCCCTCCAGCGGTCTTGACCACACCCGTCATCACGTAGGGAACAGGCCTACTCGCGGCCCCCAGGGCCAGGCTGCCAAGTCCAGCAGCGGTCAACAGCGCCAGCGATGTCACGTTTTGCATTCTTCTCTCCCCGGACTGGCCAAGAGGCTGTCCTTGTTGGGGAAGCGTATGCAACGGGCAATGATGGGCCGATGATGGTAGATGCCGAGCTGAACCGAGAGCAGCAATCAGGAGGAGCCGCGCACCTTCTTACGGTTCCTCCTGACCACTCAATCACCTGAACACGCTGGCCTTCAGGGCTGGGCTACTGCTGGCAGAGGCGACGCTGTTCCACCCACCTCTCCCCTATGCAGCGGTGAACAGGGCAAAGAGGAAAGTAACTTTCAGAGCCGCCTCAGCCATACCTTTAGCGCGTTTCTGTCAGGGTGTAATTGCCCGAGCCGCTGTAGGCATAGGTCTGCCAACGGTACGTGCCACTGGCCGCGTTGTAGGTGATGGTCTCGCTGCTGGAAGGCGTTTCAGCAGCGGCGACATCCACCCAGCTGCTGCCACTGAGTTTTTGCAGGTACAGGTCAAAGTCGGTGCCACTGGCCCCACTCAGCACACCTTTCAGAGTTCCACCGGCGTAGTTAAAGCCGGCTGTGCCTGGCTGGTAAGAACTGCCGCCAGCATTCACGCTGCCGTTGTAGGTGGTGGGCGTAGGCGTCGGGGTGGTGCTGCCGCCCACAGTCACGAACAGAGCAGAAACCGGGCCATACGTGCCGTTGCCATTTCTAGAGCGGACGTAGATGGTGTGCTTGCCAGCGCTGAGGCCAGTGGTGGACACCGTTGCCTGAACATTCTCACGGCTGGCATTAAAGCTGCCATCAGTGGCGGTCAGGGCCGTGCCGGTCCCACCGGCCCAGGGCGGCGTATCAATGAAGTATTCAGCGCCGGCCACCGTGCGGCTGGGCTCCGACCCATTGCTGGTGTTAAAGCGGGTGTTGTCGGCGCTGGCACTCAGGGTGAAGCTGGCGCCCGCCGCCACGTTGGCTGGGGCGGTCAGGCTGACGCTGTCTGGACCGCTGCCCAACTGGTAGGGGGCACGCGCCACGCGCAGGGCGTACAGCAGCGCCGCCTGGTTCTGGGGCAGCACAGTGCCTGTGAAGGTGGAGCAGCTCTCGAAGAACGCGCCGCCCAGCTCGAAGGTGTAGGCGGCCACCCCCAATTCCCCGTAAGTGAAGTCAATCGTGGTGCCGCTGGTGGGATACAGACCGATGGACTGCTGCGGAGTATGACCATTGAAGTACGCCAGCTTGCGGCCCAGCGACTGCAGCGCGGTGCCGTTCGGCGCGGCGGTGTTGGTGTCTCCCCAGGGCCAGAGGACCAACTTGCCGTAGCTGTGCACGTCAATGTACACGCCAGGGGTCGCCGCGGGGGCCGCGTCGGTGCGGTTGGGCCCACGGTTGTCCGCGAAGGCCGACTTGATAAAGGTCTGCAGGTTCTTGGTTTCTGGCTCGGAGGCCGCAGCCGAACCCATGTACGTTTCGTTGCAAGGATCAGTGCTGGAACCGCCATTCGCCCAGGCATAGTTAAAGTTGCGGTTCAGGTCCACCCCGTATAGCCCGTTGCTGCACCGCTGGGTATCATTGGCGTTTTTGCGCCATGACGCGCCGGCTTCCGCCTTCTTGCGGCCATCGGGATTGCTCTGCAGCACCAACCAGACCTCCTGGCTGTCCAGCATCCAGGTCACGTCCGCGTCCTTGCCGTAATTGGACACCAGATATTCGGCGAAGCGGGTGGTCAGCTCGGCCGGCGTGTATTCCCGCGCGTGGATAGAGGCCGTGATGACCAGGCGAGGCTTGGTGCCCGTGACACTCTTGTTGGTCAGCTTGAGGACATTCATGTCGTAGCCGCCGCGCCCTTGCGTCTTGAGCCAGGTCGAGCCGATGCTGCTCCAGCTGGCCAGATTCGGGTACTGCGACACAATGGCCTGCGCACTGCTGTAGGTTTCTTCGACGGTGCGGTAGCAGGAGTAGCCGCTGATGGCGAGGCTGCCCAGATTTTCTTTCAGCGAGCCGCTGTGCTTCTCCGTTTCGGCTTTGTCAATGCGGATGGTCCAGCCGCGTGTCAGACCGGTCACCCGCAGGCGCTCAAAATCCGCCTGGCCCACGTCCAACAGGACGAAGCGTTCTTCCAGACTGCCGCCCACAGGCTCAAAGGTCGTGATGATATCTGTCCAGTCACGATCCGTTTTGAAGTCAATGCGCGAGACCACGATGGGCTTTTGCTGAAACACACTGCATTCATCGGCCGTGGCGACCAAAGAGGCGCCTGTCGTGACCGGCGGGGCGGCCTGCGGCTGAGGCGTCTGCGAGCAGGAAGCCAGCAGCAAAGAGGCACTGATAAGAGAGACAGCCAGAGTTCGCTTCATAAAACCTCTGCATGGGTACAGGAAAAGGGTGTGTGTGGGAAACAGAAACCTTTAAACAGCCAGCAATCAGGTGTGGGCACGCTCAGGCGTGCCCACGAGGGTCCCACCTAAACGGGTTACTTGGTTTCGACGAGGGTGTACTGACCGCTGCCGGCGTACCCGTACACGCCCCAGACATACGTGCCGCTGGTCGCGTTGTAGGTGATGGTCTCACTGCTGGAGGGCGTTTCGCTCTCGGCCACGTAGCTCCAGGTGCCGTTGGCACCCTTCTTGAGCAGGTAGAGGTCAAAGTCGGTGCCGGAAGGCCCACTCAACGTGGCTTTCAGGGTGCCGCCCGCATAGGTAAAGCCTGCCGAGCCGGGCTGGTAGCTGAACTGTCCAGCGCTGACAGTACCGGTGTAGGTCTTGTTGCCGGGGGTGGGCGTGGGGTCGGGGTTTGGCGTCGGCGTGGTGCCTCCGGGGTTGGTGAACAGCAGGCGGTCAGGGCTGCCGTTCAGGTTCGACAGCTTGCCCGTGGACGCGCTGTTGGTCAGGGCCGTGGCAATCTGGGCTGAGGTGTAGCTGGGGTTGGCCGCCAGGATCAGCGCCGCTGCACCTGCGACGTGGGGCGTGGCCATAGAGGTGCCGTTCCAGGTCGCGCTGCTGATGGCGGTGTCGCTCGTGTTCACGGTGCTCGTGATGCCCGTTCCAGGGGCCAGGATGTCAACGCAGTTGCCGTAGTTGCTGCCCAGGCCAGTGCCCCAGTCGTTGGGATCGGCGCGGCGGTCCGTCTTGGTGGTGGCACCGACGGTGAAAGCACCCGCAGAGCTGGCCGGCGAGACGTTACAGGCGTTCTGGTTTTCGTTCCCTGCAGCAACAGCCATGAAGAGCCCTTTGCTGCTGGCGTTGGTCACGGCGTCGTTTTCGGCTTGGTCAACCCCGCCGCCCAGACTCATGTTGGCAATGGCCGTGCCGCTGCCCTTGTTGTTCAGCGCCCAGTTGATCCCTGCAATCACACCGCTGTTCTGGCCACGGCCCTGGCAGTCCAGCACCTTCACGGCGATCAGTTTGACGCCCTTGGCCACGCCGTACGTGGCGCTGCCCACCGTGCCGGCCACGTGCGTGCCGTGTCCACCGCAGTCCGAGTTGTTGCCGTCGCCGGTCGTGTTGGTGCCCCAGGTGGCCCGGCCGCCAAACTGCTGATGGCTCGTCCGGATGCCGGTGTCAATGATGTAGACCTTGACCGCGCTGGCCGTCGAGTCGTAGGTGTACGAGCTGTTCAGGGGCAGGCTGCGCTGATCGATGCGGTCCAGACCCCAGACGGCGTTCGACTGGGTGGCTGTGGCCTTGGAGTAGCTGTCCTGCTGGACGTATTTCACGCGGGGATCACTGCGCAGGGTGCTGAGGTTCTGCGCGCTCAGTTTGGCGGCAAAGCCGTTGAGGGCCGCGCCGTAGATGTGCTGGATGGTCACGCCCTGGGGGTCAAGCGACAGGCTGCTGATGAGCCCACTGGCGCTCTGGGTGGACAGGTTGTTCACAGCCCCTTCGCTCAGCACCACGATGTACTGGCCAGGAATGGCTTCTGGGTTGCTCGTGCCTAGCAGCGGCGCGGCTGTGCGGGTCAGGGTTGTCGGCAGCGACGACTGAGCATCGGGCTGAGCGGCAGTCGGAGCAGTGGCCTGCTGCCCACAGGCAGCGAGGAGGAGGGTCAAACCGAGGGTTCCAGCAGTGAGCCGTGCATTCATGTGAGCCTCCAGACAATTATTCACTCAGTGAACAAAAGGGCCACCGCGGGTGCAGTGCAGAGATGACGTTGTGGTGACGACATGAGTGTAGGTGTCAGGCTAATGTAAATGAGACAATGGGTCTAGACAACTTATCCAAAATGCGCTGTTATTGCGCCAGATAATTCCACCTAACGAATAGGCCAAGCTACTATCTACTCATCTCACCAGCAGCTTGGGGGCTCCCATGCAACGAGTCATGAGGTCTGTCTTACCGCCACACTCAGCGCCCTCGTTCCAGGTCCAGCGGGATCTCCCCTCATCCTGCCGCGACCCCGTGGAGCAACAACCGACGGCTCAGTCATGCTCCTCGCCCGACCAGATTCTTCCTGAGGCCTCTCTCCTGCCGACTCGCCCACCACCCACCTGTTCTTCTGACCTTTTGTCGGGCGCCCTGCGCCGGGGCGAATTCAGGGTGCATTACCAGCCGATCGTGTCGGCCGTCTCAGGGCAACCCATCAAAGCTGAGGCGTTGCTGCGATGGCAGCCTGCGGGACAGCCTCTGGTCTCGCCCAGTGACTTTCTGGCACAGCTGGAAGCCTCAGACGAGATGGCCGACGTGGGGACCTGGGTGTTGTGGCAAGCCTGCCACGCGGCGGCCCGGTGGCCGGGGACACGCATAGCGGTGAACCTGTCTGAAGCTCAATTCAGCAGGCGCAACTTTGTCACCACTGTCAAGCAGGTGCTTAGGGACACTGGCCTTCAACCAAACTGTCTGGAACTAGAATTGACAGAAACCATGCTGATGACGGGGTCCTGTTACGCGGCCAGGGCCTTGCGGCGGCTCAGGGCGTTCGGCGTTCGCGTGGTGCTTGATGACTTTGGCACGGGATTCTCGAATCTGTCCTGCCTGCAGTTCTTTCCGTTTGACGGGCTCAAACTTGACCGCAGTCTCGTTCAGCCCCTTCAGCGGCGAGACGCGCGCAGCCTCACCATTGTGCGAGGCCTGGTCGAACTTTGTCAGCGGCTCCAGTTGGAGATCACGGCGGAGGGGGTCGAAACCCCTGTGCAGCTGCGCACTCTCCAGGCGATGGATGTGCCCCTGCTCCAGGGCTACCTCTTTGCTCGGCCGCAAGAATCTTGGGCGCCAGGCACCACGAAGCTGGCAGGCGGACTGGAGCCTGTCAAATGGAGCAGCCATTCTTAGAGGACCAAGAGCCACAAGGTCCGGGATGACCAAGTGCATGAGCTGGCCCATCGTGCTGGGCGAGTGCCTCTAAAATGAGGTCATGTCAGAGGCTGTGAATCGTCTGAGATCGCAAGTTGCGCTTGCTTCTGGGCGAGAGCACCTACGGTTGCTCGTTGATATGGCATTCGCTCTGCGGGAAGTAGACGCGCGCGAAGGGCTCAACGTTGCCCGTACGGCGATTGACCTGGCGCAGGCCGACAAAGATTGGACAGCGCTGACATCACTCCTGATCGCTGAAGCTCTGAATCTGGACCGTCTGGGCGACTACCATTCAGCACTTGTTCAGCTTGACAAGGCACAAAAAATTAATCAGAAGCTGGGCGACATTGGCATCCTGTCGAGAATCTGGAATGCCAGAGGCGTCATATTTTCAAATCAGGGTCAATTGCCAGAGGCTCTGCACCATTATCTCTTAAGCGAAGGAATTTGCGAGGAATCGAGGAACTACTGGATGCTCTCCGCCGTCCTCAACAATATAGGTATCGTCTACGACCGGCTTGGCCGACATGACGAGGCTTTTGCCTCCTATGGACGGGCTTTAAAGCTGGCTCATTCTATTGGACGAGAAGATATAGAATTACACGCCGTCTCCAATCTCGGGTTTAACAGAATGTTTCTCCAACTGTGGGATGACGCCCTAAAATATCATAAAGAAGCACTCAGTTACGCGCAGAAGCAAGAAAATGAATATGGAATCATTATCTGCACAGCCAACATAGCCGAGTCCTATGGCGCCCTGGGGGAGATTGAGCACGCCCACACGCTCTTTGCCGACGCCATCGGACGGGCCCGAGCCCTCGGTGATCTCGAACACCTCGTGGATCTCCTCTATGAACAAGCGAAGTTGTATCTGAAGTCGGATGAATGGAGGCCCGCTCTCGCGCTTCTTCAGGAAACTCTTGAACTGGTGAGGCAGATGGGCGGCTTTCACCGGGAACTAACCTACCGGGTTCAGCTGGCCGATACGCTGGTGCAGGTTGGACGAGCTCAAGAAGCGCTGGCCGACCTGGAAGCCGCGCCCCCACCCGCAGACCATGCCGGCACCCTTGAACCGCGCCGGCGCCTGTACAGCCTCCTGATCCAGTTATACGGGGAACAGGGCCGCGCAGACTTGGTTCAGCACTACCAGCAGAAGCGGCAGGACGTTGAGCAGGTTCTCCAGGCGCAAACCGAGCAGTGGGCCGCCCGCATTCCAGAAGTCGAGCGCCAGGTGGCCCAGTGGAAGCAGGAAGCCGCCCGAACAGGCCAGCGGCTACAGGACTCGGTGCCAGGTCAGCTGACGCCCCAGTCAGCAGCAGTGGACTTTGATGAGCTGAACCAGCATTTCGAGGCTGCCCAGCACAAATTAGAAGATCTGGCCGTCCTGGTTGTGCTGACGGAGGTGCGCGGGAAAAGCGTGCAGTTTGTGGACCCGCAACGCGAAGACTTGGCGCAGTTCCTGCAGAGGGAGGCACCCAGCGCGGTCAATCTGGGGTCGCGGGATGACGGTGCAGTGATCCTTCTCTTGCCAGGCACTGGGCACACCTCGGCGGTGGCGTTTGCCAAGACACTGATCCGGCACCTCCGCGCCAATTCCTCGTCGGCCAGGGTCAGTGTGGGCTGCTGCACCACCACCGCCTGGTCTCAGGCCGAAGATATGATGCGCTCCGCAGAACGCCTGCTCAGTCAGGCGCAGGGCCTGGGGGGCAACCGGGTCATGGCCACCGGTCAGGGATGAGCAGGCCAGAAGGTCGTGAACAGGTAGACTTGGCGTCTGAAGAGGGCCTACCCCCTTCTGCTCTGAACACAGGCCTTCCCATGCCCCCTGCCCAGTCCACCGACCCCTCCGACGATCCGGCCGTGCCCACACTGGAGCGGCCCCTCTATCTGCTGACGTTTTTTACGGCCAAGGAACCGGTCTGGACCCTCTCAGGGCTGTCGAGGGCCAGTGGCCTGCCCTCCGCGAGTTGTCTGCGCGCCATCCGGGTGTTAGAGAAATATCAGTTCCTGCGCCGTGACCACATGCAGTACCGGTTGGGCAGTCAATTGGTCCGGCTCAGTGCCAACGCCATGGCGTCCTCGCCCTCGCGCCGCCTCGCGCTGCCCCATCTGGAGCACCTGCACCGCCTGACGGGGTTGGCGGTCAGCTGGTCTGTGCTGGAAAGCCAGGAAGCCCTCACCCTGGAGGTGGTGGCGTCTCCAGAACACCCCGCCGAACGGGTGCAGGTGGGCGCCGCGCTGGACCTGTCGGCGGGGGCCGTCTCACGGGTGCTGCTGGCCTTCGCCCCGCAGGAGGTGCGGCGCAGCGTCCTGGCGAGCCTCTGGGCCGAGCACCCACACACCCGCCCACACCAGGAGCTGCTCGATGGCCTGACCCGCAAAGCCTGGCTGGCGCTGGAGGTCAGCCGGCAGCCCGCCGACCGCTGTGACGTCGCGGCCCCGGTCTTTCAGGGGGACGGCCGTCTGGTGGCGTCCGTCGGCCTGGAGCGCTCGCGCAGCATGCCTCCGTCCCGAGCGGTCCTGGAACAGGAACTGGGCCTCTTGAATCAGGCGGCGCAGCGGATCTCACGTGACCTCGGGTACACGCGGGAATGGCAGGGCGACCCGGCGTTCTTTCTGCAGATTCTGGAAAGCGTGAATATCCTGGCGTTCACTGAGGCGTCCTCCGTCGGCAATGACCTCGTGAATTACCCCATCTGAAGAGGCGGGCAACGGCATCCGGGACGAAGGCCAGATCAAACAGCTTCCGCTCGATGATGGCACAGCGAGAAGGCCACTGGCTGCGCCTCCATAACGCAGTATCCGTCTATTCTCAATTTTCGAGTCTGCCGCGCCGCTTGCTAAATACGCTCAGATTTCATCCAATATCCTGCCTGAGGTTGGTCGGCATCTGTCTCACAGCGGCTGCCAGTTCCATTGAGGGGCCAATAACGCCCCTCAACTCCAGTTTCGCCGCTGTCTCTTATGGACACTCACTATGTTCGCCTTACCGTGATTGAGGATCATCACCCTCAACCACGCTGAGTTCCTCTGTCAGAGCGCGCTCCAGTGGCCTGGGGGCAAACCGTGTTGCTCCCGCACTTGCTGGGCGGCCAGCTGGTGAGCCAGGTCGTCACCCGCCTCTTGCTTGGCCCGCAGGTCGTGCAGCCGCGCCTGCCACGCCACATTGGGGGCGGCCTGAAGCAACGCCTCGGCCTCGTCTAGTGGCGCCTGCGCGTCTTCCCTCCGCTTCAGCGCCATCAGGATGGCCGCTTCTTCCAGGGCGCGCAGGGCGAGCAGATGCGCGGGAAAGGCCCGCCCGTCCCTGGTCAGCGCCAGCTCGGCCAGAGCGCCTTCCAACTGGCCGCCCAGACGCAGGGTCCGGGCCTGCAAGACCGGGAAGAATCCCAGAAGCGCGCTGTGGTCGGGGCTATGGGTACGGTGGGCATGGGCATGGAGCCGCGCGGCCAGGTCCAGGTCACCCGAAAGATGCGCCACCATGATCTGACTGAACAGCAGGGCCACCCGCTCGCCGTGGTTGGCGTCCAGGCGGCTCAGGTGCTGCTCGCCGCGCGCAACACTCGCCTGGGCCGCCTCCACCTCACCCAGTTCGCATTGCACCCGCGCCAGTTTCGCCAGGCTGGAGCCGGCGCGCAGTAGGTCGCCCCGGCGCAGGTGCAGGGCCTCGGCCCGTTCCAGATGCGCCGTGGCCTCACGGGGGGAGGCGGCACTGAGGGCCAGCCCCAGCCCTTCCTGGGCCTTGGCCTGCCACTCCAGAGACGCGGCGCGCTCGCCCAGGTCAGCGAGGCGGCGCAGATGGTCACGCACCTCCGCGTGGTGGCCACGGATGTAGGCCACCAGCGCCAGACCCTCGGTCAGCTGGGCCTCGACCAGCCACGTCTCACGCCCAGGCTCGGCGGCGCGCAGGGCCGATAGGCCGGCCTGCACCGCCGGCTCTATCTGCTCCACGTCAATCGTGGACTCGACTGCCCGGTAGGTCTGCATAAAGGCAGTCGCCCGTTCCAGTGGCGTCACGGCCCGGTCGTGCAGAGCGCGCACTGCGTCTGCATGGCCAGGGTCATCCATGTTGGCCAGCACCTCTGCCCGCAGCGCCAGCGCCCCAAAGGCCGCCCGCTCGTCCACCGGCCCAAAATGTTCGGCGGCCTGGGCAAAATACTGCGCGGCCTCGACCTGACGCGCGGCGTGCCAAGCAGACTGACCGGCCCGCAGCAGCCACGGCGCCGCCTGCGCCGCGTCGCCCCCAGCCAGCCAGTGTCCCGCCACGCGGGCCGGCGCGGCGCGTTCGCCCCCGCCCATCACCCGCGCCGCCGCGCGGTGCAGCAGCCGGCGCACACCCTCGGGGATTTCCTGCCGCAGAGCCTCGGCCACGAGGTCGTGTTCAAACCGCTCGCCCACCACAATCTGCGCCGTTTCCAGTTCTTCCCAGGCGGCGGCCACATCCAGCAGCGGCGCGCGCAGGGTCTCGGCCACCAGTTCCAGGTCAAAGTCGCTGCCCAGGACGGCGGCGGCGCGGGCCGCCTGAAGAGCCGGCGCGGAGAGCCGACCCAGCCGCCCAGAGATCACCGCGCCTGCTTTTTCAGGCAGGGGCAGCGCCTCGGGCAACGTGCCTGTCTGGGCCTGCGCTTCATGGAGGCTGCGCACCGTTTCCAGCAGCAGCAGAGGGTTGCCCCCGGTGAAGCGCCTCAGCCGCTCGGGCAGTTGCGCGTCCAGGGGCAACTCCAGCTGTTCCAGCAGGCCCTGAACATCCTCTTCGCCCAGTGGCCCCACCTCAATGAGTTCGACCAGGCCTCCACTCACCAGCGCCTGAAGCATGCCGGTCAGCAGGGGCGAGAGTTCACCTTTGCGGAAGATGTGGATGGTCCGGTACGGGGCGTCGGGCTGCCCCCACCCCAGCTGGGCGAACACAAATCCGCCCGCCTCCACACTGGCCTCGTCCATAAACTGCACGTCGTCAAATACCATGTGGCGCAGGCCCCGCTGCACCGCCGCACCCAGCACCTCGACCTTGGCACGCCAGAACCGCAGTTTCTGCTCCTCAGAGACGATAGGTGCGGGGGTGCCGCCCAGGCCCGGCAGCAGACGTGAGAGTTCCTCGCGTATCCAGGGGGCCAGGGGCAGGTCTGGATAGGCAGCGAGTACCTGCCCGTAAGTCCGGGCGTGGGTGGCATACAGCAGCCCCGCGTCGCCTGGCCGGCCCTCAAAGCGCATGCCGCCGCCGTGGGCCGCCAGAAAATCAAGTGCCAGGCGCGTTTTCCCGGCACCCGGATCGCCAGTCAGGATGATGCCCTGTCCACGTTCCCACGCGGCGGCCATACGCGCCCAGACATCGGCGCGGCCCACCAGCACGGGTGGGCGGCGCACCGCCAGCGGAATGCGGGCGGCGGCCGGTGCCGCAGAGGGCGCCACCGAGCCTCGGTCAATCAAGCTGGCCAGCTCGCGCGTCTCGGGCAGAGGGCTGACCCCCAGTTCGCGCGACAGGACCTCCTGGCAGCGGTGGTAGGCCTTCAGGGCCGCTGGGCGGTCCCCGGCCAGGTAATGCAGGCGCATCAGTCGGCGCCAGGCGTCTTCGGACAGCGGGTCAAGGTCCAGCAGACGCCGGGTCAGGTCCAGTGCACTGTCCAGGGCGCCGGCTTCCTCAGCCTCGGTGGCGCGCCGGGCCAGGTGTCCGGCGCGGGCCAGGTCCAGGCGCTCACGCCAGGCCAGCAGCCACTCGGCCAGGTCAGGCTGCTCGTCAAAGCCCAGACCGTCCAGTAGCGGCCCGCTGGGAACGTCGGCGCCGCCCTCCTCCCAGCCTTGAAGGTCAGAAGAGAGGGCCGGTCCCAGCGCCACCGCTTCACCCGCCTGCACCAGCCCTGGGTCATGACTTTTGCCTATGCGGCGCAGCAGATGAACCAGATTGTTCCGGGCGGCTGCCTCGGGCGTGTCAGGCCACAGGAGCCCAGCCAGCCGTGAGCGCGAGGTCGGACCTTCCAGCGTCAGGTAAACCAGCAACGCCAGGGTGCGCGCCTCGCAGCGGACCGCCTGCCCGGTCGGGTCTAGAAGGCGCGGTTTGCCGAAGGCCAGAAGCTGCCAGGGCGCGCTGTTCATGATTTCTGATGATAACAAGCTGGTCGTAGCAAAAGGGGCGAAACCTTAGTTGCAGGTCTGCATCGGCTGTGGCCTGCTCTCAAGATCGCGCAAGTGAAAGTGAGTGGGCGCATATGAGGCCCCGCCGTCGCCAGGCGTTTATCCACAGGAGTAAGAGGGTGGGTCTGCCTGAGCACACCGGAACCAGACAGAACCGTCTACAGCAGCTGTGGCAGGAAAGCTGCTGTCCCACGCCAGCGGGCCGGCCAGGGAAGAGACAGGTCGGCCCGCCGCTGCACGCCACCATTATTTGCTGCCACGTTAGGCCATCACCAGCGGCCCACTCAGGCCACCTCAACAGGAACCTCATGCACACCACCCGACTGCTTTTGCTAGCGCTGGCCAAAATCACCCTTCCAGGCTGTGGCAGGCCAGGCACCGTCACGCCAGGACCAGCTGAACCTGGCCCCATCCAGTTCGCGCCCCAGGTGCAGCGGCCCGACGTCATAAGCGATGTGGTGCGCGACGCAGCCGGGCAGCCTCTGGCCGGGACCGAAGGCTGGGCCGACAACACCGTCTCCTCCGACATGAGCGTGTTGGGCACGACCGACGCGGGTGGCCGCTACGCCCTGGACCTGCCGCACAACGTGGGCACCTGGCGACCCAGCGCAAAGATCAGCCGGCCCGAGCATGGGCAGACTTCCACTTTCACGGTGTATCCGACGACCGCTCGGCGTTTCAGGCGAGAACGGGCGCCACGCGTGACTTCGTGTGGCGTATTCGGGGGGAATATTGCGGCAGCGTGCTGGGCCACCTGGTCAACGTGTGCTCCGGTGACGGCGAGGTGGACTGGGACAGCCTGAAACTGACCTTCACGCCTCAGGGACTCCCGATCGGCGGCCTCCTTGAAGCGGACGCTGAGGGGCGGAAAGGTTACCGACGTGCCAGTGGACACGTACTGCGTCTCGGCCACACATGCGCCTGAAGGAACGCGGGCACCCGTTGACGTGCGGGCTGAGGGACAGTTTGAATCCACCGCCGCCTCAACAGTCACGTTCCGCGAAAACCCATTATGGCGTCCGGATGGACCTGTCCGTCCGCCGCCAGTGACCCAGAACTTCCAGCCGCGTGCTGACCAGCAGCACGGGGTCCAGTGAAGCCCCACGCTCTCGCACCATCGGGCCATCATCCATCCCTGCCTACAGTCCAGGCATCACCAACGGCGCTCCAGACGCCCACAGGAGGAACCCCATGCGCAGCACCCAACTGATTTTGACCGCCTTTGCCCTGCTCACCCTCTCGGCCTGTGGCGGCAGCGCCACCAGTCAGCCTGCACCCGCGTCGCCCGGTCCTCAGCAACCCGCACCCACGGCACCCGGCGCCGTGTCCGCCTGGACCATGACCGGCACCGTGAAAACAGAAGCCGGCGAGCCGCTGGCAGGCGTGCGGGTCTTTGCTGACCACACCGCGTTTTACAACATGAATGCAGAGGGCGTTACCGACGCGCAGGGCCGCTACACCGTGGCCCTGGCCCACCAGCCCGGCAGCTGGGCCGCCGGCGCCTACATGAACCTCAAAGTAGGCGAGCAGACTTTCGAGGCACGCCTGAAGCCCAACGACGACACGTCCTTTGACGGCTCGAAGGGCGCCGTCCGGGATTTCACCTTTAAGGCCAGCGACGCCCCAGCGGGCAAAGTCAACACGTATATCGCGCATTCCAACGTTGAACTGGATTACGACACCCTGGTCTTCACCTTCACACCTGATGGGCCGAATGTCATGGGCAGCACGGCACCGTTTACGCGCCCTTTCGTAGATGGCTACGGGGTGCAGAATGTGCCACTGGGCCGCTACCGGGTCAGTGCGGTACACGTCCTGAATGGAACCCGGCAGCAGCTCCTTCTGAGTTCTGACGACCAGGAAGAATTTGCGACCAGTGTGCTGGCCCTGTTCCACGACAACCATGACCGCTACGGCATCACGATGGAACTGAGCCTCAAGAACCCGGAGTAAACGATCTTTCCCTTTCAGGCCGCCCGAGTTGGGCGGCTTTTGTGTTGCTCTGGCCTTTTGGCACCTGTTGGGCATATGGAGTCTGGTTCGCCCTGTACCGAGTTATAGGTTTGACCCGACGGTAAAGAGAAGGAAAAAGCACGGGTTTCCGGGAATGAGCGGAAGCCGTATCAGACCCCCACGCGGAGGTGTCCCAAGCTCTCCAATGCCGTCCTGGACAGGCAGCTCTGACCTGCGTTGAACGAATTGACAGAACGGGGGCGGGGCGTGTGCCCCTGCTGGTTGGTGGACTGCACAAACGGCACTTCAGACGGATATGCCATTGCCTGTGCGGAGGCTAAACACCTGGCGCCGACGCCTGCCCTAGCACCCGTGTAGAGCTTTCGCAAACCGCCAGACCTGATCTGCCCACGTCTTTCCCTCGCCAGCACATCCTCTTCAGTCTTTCCCCAGACCGATCATTCGCCTATCATCCTCTCTTTTCTACCGTGGGGGCAGTTCAAGACCGACGTGGCCACCCAGGAGACCCTTATGACCAAGACAACTGCCCTTTGCCTTCTTCCCTTCCTCGCCGCCCTGACGCTGGGCGGAGCCGGACAGGCACAGACCACCACCGCCCCGCCCCGGGTTGTCCTGGGCACCACGCAGCAGGACGGTGTGGTGGCAAAGCTGGGCGAAACCTTCACCCTCGGTAAGGCCAGCCCCCTGAATTTCACGCTCCTGAGCGCCGACTACAGCGTGGGGCGCGTGGTTATCGGCAACACCGTGTACTTTCCCAAAGTGGGCGAGAAACTGCTGGTCCTCCACTACACCGTTCACAACCCGCAGTCGCGCGACGTGCGTTACTACTGGCCCGACCTGACTTTTACAGCCGTGGACGCCCAGGACCGCAACTACCCCTTCGCCCAGGCCGTCGCCCGCGAGGGCACCAGCGAGCGGCTGGAACTGAACCTCAAGCCGGCCCAGAAGGTGCAGGTCATGACCGTCATCCGCGTGCCAGCCGCTGGCGTGGTCCCCAAGCTGATGGTGGCGCGGGAGGCCGCCCTGCTGCGCTACGACCTGCGCGGCCAGGTGCGCAAACTCGCCGCTGGCCTGGCCGACCCGGCCGACGCCAGTGGCGCGACCCCGCTGGCGCAGTTACCAGCCACCATGAACGCCTTCCGCTCACTGGAGCGCTTTGACGTGCGGCTGGACGAAGTGAAGTTTACGAATGACATGCTGGGCGGCAAAGCCCCGCCAGCCGGGCAGCGCTATCTGAGTGCGACGTTTACCCTGCGGAGCATGGAGCCGCGCGGCAGCCGGTACGCCTGGTCAGACTTTAAGCCAGTCCTGAAAGACGCCGATGGCGAGCGGGTCGAATACAACCAGATGCTGCTCAAGGCCAGCCGTGACGAAAAGGCCGTCGGCACGCTGGAAGCCGGGGAAGAGGTCCGGGTGCGTTTTTACTTTGCTCTGCCAGCGAACGTGAACGCGCAGAGCCTGAGCTTGACGGACGGCGCTGGTCGGCCCCTGCTCTTCGACATCAGCAGCGCCCGCTAAAGCTCTTCAGACCGTTGCCTAACCAGACCAATTCTCAGGGGTGAGCCGCTGACAAACGGCTCACTTCGTCTAGCTCTAGAAAGTTGCCCAGCGGCGCCCAGGCGTGAGGTACATCCACCGCTGTCCGTTGAAAGGCGGAACAGGCAGCGTCCGTGGCTGGCAAGCGTTCAATGTTGACTTCTGGTGGCTGTGCTACTTCCGCTCCCTGAACCAGGAAAGTTAGAAACGACGCTCTGCTGGATCTGCCACGCCAACGAGGGCTTACAGGTCCAGGCAGGCTGGGTGGTGGGTTGGCCCTGAGACTGTATGGCGTTAGTCGCCCCGACCTCTCCCACAGCCACCAGAGCCCGTGGGCCAACCCAACCAATCGGTAACACCGCCCGACAGAGCAGAGTGCCGGTTCGGACATCCGTTCCCAGACTGCCCAACGGCCCGCAACAGCGGCAGGGTTCAGGACTCAAGATCAGGCCGTTTACAGAAAAACACCGCGCCTTTCCTATGAGTAAGCGCAACGCAAGATCTCCGCGTCAGCTACAGCGACCAGCGGCGTCGCCTGCGTCATGTCAAGACAGGAAAAATCTGCCAGGCGTGCCGCTCAGCGCCGGACCAGTTCGCCGTACAGGTGGTCAATACATTCGTCAATGCTGGCGAAGTAGCGCCGCTCGCCCAGGGCGCCTTCTCTGCAGGAGGCGCGCCATGTGGAGCCTGTCGGTTGGTCCCCAGACTCGTGCCAGATGCGCAGAACGTACACCCGGCCCTGGGGTGCTGGGTCAGTGGTGGAAGGCAGTGTGGGCAAATCCTTGGACATGGCGGCTCCTTGTTTCAGCAAGGTAGAGGCCCCAGGATGATGGGCCGATGACACGGCCAGCAAAGCTGCGCAGACCTGCGGCAGATAGGGCAGGGTGCACCCTCTGGTCCAAACGCCTCTGCGTGAATCCGGCGCCATCTGGGGCCGGTTGACCAAGTCGCCCGGCACAGATCACGGGCTGATCACGGGTGCCGTGATGCACTGAGCGCGGCGCATTCGGATGAACCAGAGCCGGCCAGGCAGGGTCACAGGGACCAGGTCCGCCGCATCAGCCTGAGTCTCCGGGCGCAGCTGGGCGCCGGTCCAGCGCCTTGATTCCGTTCAGGAGGCGAACTTGTGCTGAGTATTCCTGTGCTGGCCGAGATTGAGGGGGTCACGATCTTCCGTGACGACGAGAATCCTGCCAATTTCTACTACCTGCCCAGCAAGCCGGTGATCGCGCCCGGCGCGAACGGCAAACCACAGTTCACGTTCATGCGCTACCAGTTCGCTATCGAGCGGCCTGGGGCCGAACCGGGCGGCGGCTATCTGGTCTTTACCACCGTCATGCGGGAGAGTCCGCAGACACTGGTAAAAATCCGGCAGGCGCTGCAATCGCGGCTGCGCTCGGAGATGCCCACGACCACCGTCCTGCCCGAAGTCACGCTGGCCCCCGTGGACTTTACCGAGGGCGAGGTCCGGCTGATCATCATGCAAAACGACAAATTCATCAAGGCCGTGAACCTGGGCAAGCCGTCCCTGTTTGGGGACAACACCGCTTCGCTGGCGGTGGAACTGACCGCCGACGGCGCCACCCTGTTTTACGAGGCGCTCCGCAAGCAGGGCAGTGTCGCGGCCATCGAGTACAACCTGACCTTTCCGGTGCGCCTCCCGGCCATCACCATTCGCGGCCATGTGGATTCCAAAGAGGTCAAGGAAGCGGTGATCGGCTACACCAAAGAGCAGGTGAGTTCCAGCGACACCTGGGGCAACGATGAGTCGCACGAGGTGGCCCACCGGACCTCGATTGCCGAAACGATGGAGTCGCAGGGCCTCATTCAGTTAGAAATCCTGAAAGGCACCGCCGAGTTGGGCCAGGACGACATGGAATCGCTGCGGGCCTTCGCTTTTCAGGCGATGGACGCCTTTATCAAGGAGCATTTTCTAAAAGGCGGCACCATCGAAACCGACAAGGACCGCGAAAGTGAGTGGATGTCCTACTTGCAACAGGACATTCAGGCCCGCTTCGACCTGAATGTGTCATACCGCGACGTGATCAAGCGGCAATACAACCCGTCCGCACAGATCAACCCCAGTTTCCTGGGCGTGCCGGTGGACGACGTGCTGATCGAGATTGACTTGGGCAACGCGCCGTGGTTCTTCAACACCCTGACGGTGGACGTGGACACCAATTTCGACTTCGCCAAGTACGGCGACTTCGTGCACAGCGTGGTGGGGCACTTCAGCTACGACCAGGTCAGGCCGGACGGCACCAGGATCACCAAGCGCGACAGCCTGGCGTTCACGGCAACCGACAATAAACCGAAAAAATTCGAGTCCCGAATTGCGGCGGTGGGCAAAGACACCTATCACGTTGAGGTCGAGGTCAATTACAAGTCTGGCCCCGTCCTGAAAAGCACGCTGGAGGGGCGCGACAGCACCCTGCGCCACTGCACGCTGAACGTGCCTAACCCCGGCATTATCGAGATCAACCTGTCCACGGCGCCGGGCGCGTTCGACGACAGGCTGACTGGGATTGAGGTCGAGATCGAATATGCCGACTCGCATCAGAACGTGCCGCACGCCGTGGAAACCGTCCTACTGGACGGCAAAACGCCCGCTGCAACCTACAAACGTGTGATTTACGCCCCCTGGACCCAGGCCTACCGCTCCCGCGTGACGTATGTGCTCAAAGATGACGCCGGGAACGTGCAGCGGACCACCGGAGACTGGCTGGAAGGCGCACCCGGCGCCCAGAATCTGGCGATTCACACGCCTTTTGCAGACAGCTTCAACCTGAATGTGCTTCCGCTGGCGGACTGGGAAGAAGTGCGTCAGCTCCTCGTGGACCTGGACTACGAAGACCCCGCCAACGGCTACCGGATGCAGACCACGCTGAGTTTTTCCAGGGATCAGGCGGGCATGCTGCCGTGGCGCTTCATGCTGCGCGACAAGACCCGGCGCAGCTACCGCTTCCGCCAGACCACCCTGCTGCAAAACGGCGCCTCTGAAGACAGCGGCTGGGTGACCCAGGAGTCGGACGGGTCCCTAAAAGTGGGCAACGCCCCGCACGGCCTGTGCCGGGTCGAGGTGGACCCCGGCGACCTGGACTGGGGGAGCAGCGTCAAGCGCGCCCTGGTGCGCCTGAGTTATCACGACCCGGCTCTGCCCGCCGCCGATGAGGCCGCCCTGATGTTCCGGGACGCCGCGCCGCAGACCTGGACGGTCACACTGGGTCCCGCTGTGCGCGAGTACAGCTACGACGTGACGTACTTTCTGAAAGACGGCACACAGCGGCCCCTGACCGGACAGCACGCCCCCCTCGGCGCCACGCAGGAATTTCTGATCCTGCCTGAGCCGCCCAGCGCGTGAGGCCTGGATGCTGTCCCTGGCCCCTCCTTACCACCTGATCGGCGGGTACAGCCTGCTGCCTGACCACGCCGACCCCAGGCAGTGGTATGTGCTGCCCACCGCGCCCAGTCTGGCCCGCACGCCGGACGGCGCCCCGGCCTTCTCGCTCGTGCAGTACCTTGGCGGCGGCGCAGGAGGGGCCAAGGTCGCGGGCGGCCTGCTCACCCTGACCACCGAACTGACGGTGCCCGACGAGGCCCTGGCCCTGCTGCGCGCCGGACTGGGCAAAACCCTGAACCGCCCACCCACCGAACTGCACCTCTCCACGGTGTTCTTCGACTCTGGCACGGTGGAACTGGTGGCGTTGGGCACCGCCTCCGCCTCTGGAGAACCTGCCGTCCCTGCTCCCTTTAACATCCAGATTCTGGGCAGCGGGCGGGCCTCGCTGGGAGGCCGCAATACGGCCACCTTTCAACTGGTGCTGGACGAACTGGCCGCCGAACTGGTGGAAAAGGCGCTGGACGCCCCCGACCTGCCAGTCATCGCCACCTACCGCCTGACCTTCGCGGGGCTGCGGCCCAGTTTCTCGGTCAAGGTGCAGGCCGACTGGACGCGGGTCTACCGCCACCTGGAGCAGAAGCTGAAGGCCAACCTGTATTACGTGACCGCTGACGTGCAGACGCAGATCAGCCGGGCCCTGGAAGACAGCGGCGTGCAGATTGACGTGACCGTGCTCGGAACCGGCGAGGGCGAGGCGGCCGCTGCTGAACGTGCCCGCCAGCAGCTGACCGACTGGGTGCTGGAACGGCTGTTTACCCCGGTGGCGAATCCGGCGGCAGCCACCGCGAATGCTGTAGGCGACGCCGTGAGTGGGCTGGTCTCGGGGTTGGTCCGCACGGTCATTCCCGGAGTCAGTTACAGCCTGAAGGTGATGGACGACCAGCAACTCCGTACGCTGTCCGCGCGCATGAACGAAGCGGTGGCCGAGCGCCGCGAAGTGCTGCCGCAGGGCACGCTGGGCGGCCTGCTGCGAGGCCTGCGTCTGGACGAGCAGGGCAAGGTACGTCCGGACTGGCCTGTTCTGCGCCGTCAGCTGGTCACCCAGGTGAATCTCGACGGCTTTCCCCGGCTGGAAGTGCAGGTGAGCAGCGAAGACCGCTTTGCCCGCGACGGACTGGCCGAGGTGCGCGCCGAACTGGCCCGCATGGACGGGGGCGGCACCCCGACTGAACCGCGCAAGATCTTCGCCCTGCGCAGCGCCGCAGAAAAAGAAACCTACCTCGTGAACCTGCTGGGCCAGGACGCTGGGCAATTCTCGCGCCTGTACCAGACCCGTCTGGAGGTGCAGTTTGACCCCACCGGCCCCTTCGGGCCGCACCCGCCCGTGCAGGGGGACTGGCAGCCGGGCCGCGCCGCAGAACTGGTGGTGGAACCGCGCACGGTATACGGCGTGCAGGAGGTGCAGGTGAGCGCCGCCCCCAGTTTTCCCTTTGCGCAGTTTCCAACCGTGACCACTGAACTCCGCTTCGACGGGGAACCAGGAACAGCGCCACAGCTTGGCCGGGTCGAGCTGTCCGCCGCGCAGCCGAGTGGAAGCTGGCGTTTCCGGTATTTCGCGGCAGAGGGGCGCCCTCTTGTCCCGCCGCCCTATCAAGTGACCCTGACCTACCACCGCGCCGACGCCGCCGGGGGCCCGATCACCTCTGCGCCGCAGCTCTGGACGGACGACGACGTGAGCGTTCCCGACCCGTTGCCGTTCAAGCGGCCACTGAACCTGTTTGTCAGTCTGCCCTGGGCCGACGTGTTCACCGCCTTTGTGCAGCTGCGCTACCGTGATAAGCCTGGCGGCATTCAGTTTGACGAGCAGATCCCACTCAGCGCCGCCACACCCTATCTGCGCCGCGACTACCCGATTGCCGAGGGCGGCCCGCAAACGCTGGGCTACCGCCTGACCCTGCTGACGACTTCCGGTTCGCTGCTGGAAGGCTCGTGGCGAGAGACGCTGGACGACCGCCTCGTCATTGATCGCCGGCTGGTGGAGCGCCGCGCCGTGCGGGTGCAGTGCGTGGGCGGCCCACTGGACACCGCCCGTTTGCGCGAGGTGCGGGTGCAGCTTCAGCGCCGTGACCCGCAGGGACAGGTCAGAGAGGAAACCGAACTGACCTTCACGCGCGGGCAGCCCCTGACCCCGGCTGCCTGGGAGGTGTTACTGGGCGACCCACCCGTCAAGACCATCTTTTTCAGCGCCGTCTTCGTGGAGGAGTCCGGTTTCGTGACCCGCACTCCCTGGACCGCCAGCGACGCCGACCTGCTGGTGGTGCAGCTGAAGACCCGGAGCGTGAGCGGATGAGCCCTGACACGGACTGCCGTTTTTTCCGCCCTCCAAGCAGCACCCCACTGCTTCACCAACTCCACGTCCGGAACCCGTTTTTTCCTACTCGCTCTGCGGCGCAGCTCTGCGAGTCCGCTCGGATTGAATCGGTATGACACGTTCTTTTTTGGAGGTCCGCCGTGCTGAGTTTTGAACTCCCCGCCTTCGAAATTGCCGGTGTCACCGTCTTCCGCGATCACGCGGTGGCCTCGCAGTTTTACTACGCCGCGCCGCACCCGGCACTGGCCCGGTCTGGCGGGCGGGCCATGTTCGACCTGATGGCGTACAGCGTGGACCTCAAGCATTCGGTGCTGGCGGGCACCACCATTCCCGACGAACTGGGCGCAGGCTTCCTGACGATGGGCAGCGAGTGCTTGCTGAGCGCCGCGCAGCTCTCGGCCCTGCGCGGCGAACTGGCGGGCCTGGCCGGCCTGCCACAGGAGCAGGTGAGCCTGGCGGGGATTCCGTACCACAAGGGCAGCGTGCGCGTCATCGCCCTGGACCAGATGACCACGCCGGCCGACAGCACCACCGACCCGGCGTCAGCCAATCCCACCAAGGGCCGCGTGAGCTTTGTAGAACGCCTTCTGGGGAGCGGTCAGCCTGCGCTGCTGGGCGACCTGCGGAGCATCTTTTCCCTGAGCCTGTCGCAGGAAGGCGTGGCGTTCCTGAAGGGGCTCTACGAAGACCGCGCCGCGCCGGTGGGCGTGGTGTACGACCTGAAGTTTTACGGCCTGCGCCCGGCGGTGGAGGCAGTAGTGCACGCCAACCTCTCGCGGGTCTTCGAGCATTTTGGCGGCTCGCTGGGCGTGGGCTACGCCTGGGCGAAAGCCGAGGTGAAGGCCGGCATAGACCACCTCGTCGAAACAGGCGACATCCAGATTGAGCTGACCAGTCAGGCCGTGGGCGACGAGGCACAGAGAAGTAAGGAACTGGCGCTGTCTCTGTTCCGCGACCGGATTGTGCAGGAGATGTTCCGGCCGGTTCCCCAGACCACGCCGCCGCTGCCGGGCGGGCTGCCGGGTGGGCTGGGCAGTGCGGGCACGACGACCGGCATCAACCTGACCCTGGACCTCAAACGGAGTTACGAGGACAAGCAGGTGACCTACAGCTTCCGCGAGCGCGCCCCGGAAGAACGCACCCACGCTCCGCAGAGTTTCCTGAAGGTCCTGCTGAACCCCGCCGAACTGGCGCAGCACATCCACCAGATCAGTCTGGACGACCCGTTTTTCGAGCTGCTGGACGTGCTGGTGACGGGCCCCACAAGGGAGGAGATGCAGGCGCTGGGCCTGCGACAGATTGCGGTGCAGCTGCGCTATGGGGAGCCCGGTGCCCAGCCCCCACCCGACACCGCCGAACTGATCTTCCGGCCCGATTCCACCGGGGACAAAACTTTCGCCGTCAAGCGCCGGGGCCGCCGCAGCCTGACCTACCACGCCACCCTGACCTACGAGTTCATGCCGCAGCGCGGGACGGACGGCGACGCCCTGCGCTACGACCTGCCCGAACGCGTGGGTACAGGCCGCTCGCTGCTCATCAATCCCTACGCAGATTTTGGCGTGCTGAACGTGGAGGTCGAAGCCGGGCGACTGCCGCCCGACACACAGGAGGTGGACGTTCACCTGACCTATCCCGCCAGCGCCGACCTCGCCAGTGCCTTCCAGGCGGACCAGCATGTGCGCCTGACCCCTGGCCCCGACGCGGCGCCACGCCGCTGGCAGGTGCGGACCCAGGACACCGAGCTTCAGCCCTACGGCGTGCAGGCCACCTTTGCCTTCACGGACGGCGGCACCTACACCACGCCCCTCCAGGCCCGGCAGGACCCGCTCCTGCGGCTTGATTCGCCTTTTACAGCGCAGCGGCAACTGCTGATTAAACCTGTGCTGGCGTCCGACCAGATCACGCAGATCACCGTGGAACTGGATTACCACGATGAAGCCGGGAACTACCGCCGCACGCGCCTGGTGGAACTGCATCCCCCCTTTGCCAGCGTGACCCAGAGTTGGCCGGTGCTGAACCCGGACCGCCAGACCGTGCGAACCCGCGTCACCGTGCATGAAAGCGGCCTGCTGACCGAGGGGGACTGGGAAGCGACAGACGAGCCGTCCCTGATCGTGGGGTCCGCCGCGCACCGGGTGGGGCGCGTGGACATTCGCCTGATCGGCCCGGCCTTGGCCGATGTGGGCCTGGACGCCCTGCAAATCAAGGTGCAGCTGCTGCCCGCCGCCGGGCCACCCACCGACGATCCCCAGAGCGTGCTGCTGCAAGGCGCGGACACACAGGCCACCGTGAGCCTCAATCTGGCCCCCGGCCAACCTCTGCACTACCGCTTCCAGACCACAGCCTTTAAAAGCGACGGCAGCACCAGGGAAGCGGCCTGGAAAGACATGACGGCCTCGCCGCTGATTCTGTCCACCCGCACGCTGTAACCGCCCCCGCTTCCGTTCGCCCGCTTTGTCCTCTTGCTCTGGCCCGTGCCCGGAGGCGCGACCCCATGCTGAACCTGGAAACAAGAATGGAGGTGCTGGGTGTCACGGTGTTTCAGGACGCCAACCAGCCCAGCCGCTTTTACCACCTACCTCTTCCCCCGCACATCACCCTGGAGCGCGGCCAGCCGCTGTTCGACCTGTTCAGCTACCGCAAGGGCGGCGAGGCGGGCCACGACGTGGCGGGCGGCTTTCTGAACATGGTGGTGGACGTAGGGCTGGGGGGCCTGAAACCCCGCCTGGAAGGCCGCCTGAAAGAACAGTACGGCGACGACGTGACCCTGGCCCCAGTGCCCTATACGCGGGGTACGGCGCGCGTGATTGGGCTGGGCGAGGACAGCGGCGCCGGAGCCACGGATGGAGGAACGGCGCCCAGCGCCCCCGCCGCGCCGCAGGGCCCACGTTTTGTCGAACATATTCTGGGCGCCGGGCAGCCCTCGCTGGACGGCGACAACCGCGCCATTTTCTCGTTCTCGCTCTCCGAGGACGGCGCAGCCTTCATGATGGGCGTGCTGAGCGGCGCCGTGAATGCCCGCCCGGTGGGGGTGATCTACACCCTGGACTATGTGGGGCTCTTGCCCGCCTACGACCTGGAAATCAGCATTGATTTCAAGTCCTCGTATGAGTATGCGCGCAGCCGCTTCACGCTGGGCACGCTGCTGTTCCGCGCGGATATCGACAACATCGTAGAACACCTGAAGCAGGAGCAGCACATCCGCATCCGCGAGACGGCGCGCACGCTGGCACTGTCGGACCCCGCCGCCATCCGCGAGCGCCAGAACCGCATAGACACGCTGGTCAAGGACCTCGCCACCGGCGCCCTGTTTCAGCCGTCCCTGACCCCCGGCGAACCCAAGGTGCGGGGCGAGACCATCACGGCGGCGGACCCCACGGTGGCCGTGCCCGCCACCACGGGCACTGTGCCAGGAACGGTGGGCGCCGCCCTGCAACATGGCCCCAGCGCAGCGGTGGCGGCGGGCACCGGGGCCATGCTGGCGGGGCGCGAACACACCGAACCTGAAGTGGGGGCCACCGGACCCGCCGGGCCCGGCGGAACGGCCAGCACTGGAACAGGAGCGACTGGCGGCACCGGTCCAGCTGGAACAACCGGCAGCGCCCCCGAAAGTGCCGGAGACGTGTGGAACCGCCTGGGCCGTCCGCAAGCCGCTTACGTCCTGAAAAACATTCGGCAGGAGGAGCAGCGCACCGTCACCTACAACCTTTCGCAGGTCAGTGCACAGGCCCAGAGCATCGCGCCTCAGAACTTCATTCAATTTCTGAGTTCAGAACACGATCTGCGTGACCACCTGCATGTCGTGGACCTGAACCACCCATTTTTTGCCCGCATCAACCTGAATGTGAACGCGCAAGGCGTGGATTTTGCCGCCGAGGGGGTGGTGCAGCTGACCGTTCAACTGCGCTACGGCAGGCGCCCAGACGGCAGCGCCCCCAAAGACACCGCCGAGGTGATCTTGCGCAGCAGCGCCGACAGCAAGGAGTTCACGTTCTTTGCCGACAGCGCCCAGACCCAGTGGTACGAGTACAAGCTGATTGCGGACTACCGCAGCAGCTTTGGGATTGGCCTGAAAGACGCCCGCGTGGAATCCGGCTGGATTCGCACAGAGGCCCGCAGTCTGGCGGTGCATCCGGGCTGGCTGGGGCGCGTGCTGCCCGTGACCCTGCAACTGGCCCCCAGCCTGTCCGCCGATGTGGCCGAGGTTCACGCCGTGGTGCGCTACACCAATGCGGACCGGCAGATTGACGACAGCGCGCAGATCACGCTCAGTCCCCAGCACCGCTCTGAACTGCTGCATCTCCGCCTGGCGGGGGCTGACGAGCAGTTTCAGGTCACACCGACCGTCTTTTACACCGGTGGCAGCAGCGAGGCGCTGCCCACCCTGCACCTCCCCAACCCCGGCGCAGGCGAGCCCGGCGATGTGGTGGTCGTGGACGCCCCACGCGGCGGACAGCTGAACGGCGACGTGATCATGCTCGACCCTCTGGGCGAACTCCAGAGCGTGGTCGTGGACACCGAGGTCAGCCAGGACGGGCACGTGCTGGACAGCCGCAGCCTGGACCTGAGTACCCCCGGCAAGCGCGAACTGTTCAGCGTGCGCCTGGCGAGGCACGACCAACCCGCCCAGATGCGCTACCGCGAGCGCCGCGTCTTCAAAGACGGCGGCCTGGATACGGGCGACTGGCAGGAACCAGGCACGCCCAATCTGGTGGTCGGCATTCCTGCTCAGGGCGTGGTGACAGTGGCGGTGCGCTACCTGGGCCCGTCTCCCTCTCAGCTGGGCCTGAGCGCTCTCCTGCTGGACCTGGCCTACAGGGACCCTGCTGGTGACCCCAGATTCGACCAGAGTGACGCGCTGCTGGTCACCGATGACCCGCAGACCTTTACGCAGGACTGGAAGGTGCGCCTGCCCAGCCGCCAGGCCCGCACCTATACCTGGAAGCTCACGCTGCTGGCCCAGGACGGCACCGAAACCAGCACCGAGGTCCGCACCGACACCCGCGACCAGCTGATCCTGCGCCCGCCGCCGCGCTAACCGCCCCCTCCCCCAATCACCAAAGGAGCGCCATGCCCTCTCTGGATTCCGCGTTGACCACACACTCCGGCTGTACGATCACGCCTCACATCGGCGGGCCACCCTACTTCGCCGCCCTGAAAGCAAAAATCGACGCGCTGACGGGCGCCGCCGGGGACTTTATTTACATCGCCGGGTGGTGGCTTCAGGCGGGCACCAACCTGGGCAGCACCCCACTGGCCGACCTGCTGAAGGTCAAGGCCCGCGCTGGCGTGGACGTCCGCGTGCTGGGCTGGGTCATGGCGCCGTCCATCCTGCAAAACAGCCGGGCGCAGGCCGCGCCGCAGCTGCGCAGCATTCTGGGGCTGAACGGCAACACCATGAGTTTCGTCAATGCCCTGCGCGCCGAACCGCGCCTCTCGGACAAGGCCGTGCTGAACATCCTGGCGCACCCGGCGGGCGCCGTCCATATGAAGATGGCGGTTGTGGGCAGCAGCGCCAGCGCCACAGCGTTCACGGGCGGCATTGACCTGCTGAATTCCCGGCTTCTTCCATCCTGGCACGATGTGGAAGCGCAGGTGGACGGGCCCGCTGTACAGGGCCTCCACGACACCTTCCGGCAATTGTGGAACGAAGTCCGGGGCCGCTCACCCGTATCCCTGACCGCTGGGGGCGTGACTTGCACCAGCCATACGGCGCCGTCCGGCGGCGGCAGCCTGAGCGGCGCGCCGAGCGGGATGCCCGACCTGCCGGCCCGCACCCTGACCACGGCGGCGGGGGGCCAGTCACGCACCCAGAGCCTGCGGACCTTCCCCAAGATGCGCTTTGGCTCGGTGAGCGGGATTGCCAGCCTGGGCGGGGCCAGCATTCCCAGCAATGACCCGCTGAGTTTCGCGCCTGGCGGCCTCTTCGAGATTCGCAGCGCCTGGGAAAAGGGCATTCAGGGCGCGCAGACGTATATCTACATGGAGGACCAGGGCTTTACCTCCGGCGAGGTCTTCGACTGGGTCAATGCCGCTGTAAAGGCCAACGACACCGTGCGGGTGGTGATTCTGACCGGGCTGTTCGACCCCAACGACGACCCCAACAACGACACGGCCAAGTTCTTTCGCGTGGCGGTGAACAACCACCTTCTGGCAGGGCTCAGTGCCGCGCAGTCGGCCCGCGTGGGGGTATTCAGCCACCTCACCAAGACCATCCACACCAAATCCACCATCGTGGACGACGCCTGGGCCATCATCGGGTCGGCCAACGCCATGCGCCGCAGCCTGTACACCGATCTGGAACATTCGGTGGCGTATATGGACGGCGCCGGGGCCATCGCGCGTTACCGCGAGGCCCTGTGGGGCGTGCATCTCCAGCAGTCCGCGCCCGACGTACAGGCGGGGCTGACCGCCTGGTTCAGCCTGCCGTTTCAGGCGCCGGGGCCGCCTCCGCCGCTGGGCATCGTGCGCCTGCGCCTGCCGCTGCCCGCCACGACCCTCAGCGCGCAGGAACAGATCATCTACGACGAGGTCATGGACGCCGATTCCCGTCAGGAATGGGGCACTCAGCTGCTGCGGCTGTTTATGCAGCAGGCCGGGGCCGGTTCCTTCGCGCCCTAAGGGGAGGCCGCCATGTTGGATCAGAACAACCTTTCGCGCGTGCCAGATGTCCCCGGTGTGCAGGTCTATGCCGACCACGCCGATCCGACCCGCTTCTATGCCGTGCCCGACGCACCACGCTTGGCGCGGAATGACAACGGCACCCCGGCCCTGAGCCTGCTGGCCTACGGGCGGGGCAGCGGCCCGGACCTCCAGTTGCTGGGCGGCCAGGTTCAGCTGACCCTCACGCTTGCCCTGACGGACAGCGAACGCCAGACCCTCACCGCCGCGCTGGAAGAATCTCTCAACCGCGACCGGCCCAGAGAGGCTCCACCGGTGCGCGTAACCCTCCTCAGCCCTGAGTGGCTGACCGGGCAGGTTCATGCCGATCTGCTGCCAGGCCTGACTTTGACTGGACACCCCTCACTGATGGCCGCCAACGAATGCGTGCTGAGCGCCACCCTGACGCCGCAGCAGGCCACCGACTTGCAACGCGCCTGGAGCGAGGGCGGCCTGCCGGACGCCCGCCTGCGCTACGAGGTGACCACTCCCGCCGCCCAGACCGAGGCGAGCCACAGGGCCAGCACGTCCGCAGAGCCGCTCCGAACCTTTTCTGCCTCCTTCACCGCCCAGACCACCCGCACGCTCTCCACTTCCCTGTGCCTGGAAGGGCCGCTGAGCGTATCCCCGGCTGATCTTCAGGGTGCCCTTCAGGTCACGTCGTTTTAACCGTCTTTCAATTCAAGGAGCCCCACATGCTGACCCTGTTCAACTCCTTCACCGTCCCCGACGTGCCCAACGTGCAGATTTACCGTGACGACGAGAAGCGCCATAAGTTCTACATGGTGTCCGAGCGCGCCTCGATTGCCCGCGACGACGAGAACCGGCCCATTTTTACCTTCATCCTGTACGCCCGCGACCTGGACCGGCTGGCCTCCGGCGATCTGGAGGTGGAGCGCGGTTACCTGCAAGTCACCACCCGCGCCGGGGTTAGCAAGGAGCAGGAAGACAAGATTCGCGCCCACCTGAAAGACAAACTGGCCGACGAGCAGCGCCGGGGCTGGTGGTTCCTGAACCTGCCGTTCGCGCAGACTGAGCCAGAACTGGGCTACCCGCCGATCTGGCTGTCCGGCACCGTGCAGTTCACGGCCGTCACGCCCAGCATGGTCATTTACACGGCAGGCTCGAAAGAGCCGTCGCTGATTGACAGCAACCTCGCCAGCTTCTCGGCCGACCTGAACCAGGACGGCGCGGAATTGTTCCGGCAGGCGCTGGAAAAAGGGAATGTGCTGGCGGGCGTGCAGTATCAGCTAAAGTTCGCGGCGCGCATTCCGGCCATCAAGATCGTGATTGACGGCGACCGGGGCGAGTTCTACAAGGAAGTCAAGAATTACATCCACAAGCGCTACGAGAGCCACCACTCGCAGAGCATCTTCGGCATCACCTACTATTCGCGCTCGTATGTTCACGAGTGGGACGAGCTGAGCAGCATCACCAAATTCCGCGACACCTTTCACAACCTCACGATTACGGTGGATGATTCCAGCCTGCCCGGCGCGGCGCAGAACACGCAGAAAGACGACCTCGAAAAGATGGCCTTCGAGATTTTTCAGACCAACGTGCTGCCCACCTTTTTTCAGCCCGCCTTGCAAGAAGTAGCGAAAGAGGTCGAGAACCCGGCGGCGGCCATTCCGGTCAACACCGAGAACACCGGGCGCATTCACATGGAAATCACGCGCTCGCAACTGGTGGAAAAGGCTGCCAACCCCAGCGTGCAGTTCTCGCAGGCGATCACGCCGGATGAGGTGAAGGCCCTGACCAGCTATCTGGACCTGAGCAACACCTTTTTTCAGGAACTGGACGTGACCGTCAGCGCCAACGTGAACTTTGCCGCCGACCCTGTGTACGCCCTGAAAGTCTTCATGGAATATGACCAGCAGGACGAGGTGCGCGGCATCCACGTCAAAAAGGCCAAGGAATTTCTGTTCAAGACCGCCGATCAGCCCGGCCGCTTCCGGCAGGTCATGGCCAAAGCCGCCGACGGCGCGCCCAAAGACCGCTACCGCTACTGGAGCGAGATCAGCTACAAAGACACGGGCGAAACCATTCGCGTCCCTGCCACAGGCGCCACTGAAAGTAACGAGCGGCAGCTGGTGATTTCCTACCGCCGCCTGGGCTTCGTGAAAGTGAACCTGCTGCTGGGGCGCATGCCGGATAACGTCAAGGCCGTACAGGTCGCCATGAAATACCCCGGCTACAGCGGCCCCAGCGCCCAGCAGACCTTCGAACTCACCCCGGACAAGCCAGCGGCCACCTTTTTTACCTATACCGGAAAACCGGGCGGCGCGGCGGCCAGCGACCCCGGCCCTTACCGCTACCAGGCGAGTTTCGTGCTGTCCGACGGCCAGCGCATGGACCTGCCGGAGCAGAGTGGACAGGCCGAGAACCTCAGCATCACCGACCCGTTTGAGCAGACCCTGACCACCCGCTTCATGGCCCAGGCAGATTTCAGCGTGGTGGAAAAGATTGAGGTCAACGCCCGCTACCGCGACGCCGTGCACGACTTCTCCGCCGAGCACCACACCGAATTTACGAAAAACGGCGAATCCAGTGCCTGGGCGCTGGGCCTGCGCGACCCGAACAAACGCGACTTCGTGTACGACGTGCTGATTCTGTATAAGAACGGCGCGCGCAGCGACCAGAAGGAGAGGAAGGGTGAACTTGGCACTTCGCTGGTCTGCGGCGAAGGTGCAGTGGACGCCCTGGAAGTGAGTGTGATCCCCAGCACCACCGACTGGACGAAATACAAGCTGGTGCTGGCCTACCTGCGCTATCAGGACGCCGCCAACCAGATTGACGAGCAGATCAACTACACCTTCCGGCCCGAGGCGCAGGCCGACCAGACCTGGAAGGTGCTGCTGCGAAACGCCCAACTTCGTACCTATAGCTACCGCCTGCGCTACGTGGGCGTGAACCCCGCCGACAACCATGAAGTCGCTTGGACGCCCACCGACGACCCGATTCTCGTCGTGCCCTGACGGAGGCGAGGCCCATGCCTGAGAAAAACACCATTGACGTTCGCAGTCTCCAGCCCCTCAGTCTGTCGGTGCGCCCGCAGATCGCCCTAGGGTTGCCGATGGCCCGCATGCAGTACCTCATGCAGGTGGCCGGAGACGAGCAGGCCCCCCATTTTGTCCCGGCGCAGGCCCCCGTCAACGATGGCGTGGCGGCCCAGGCTATCGGAGGACAGTGGCTCTACCGTCCAGAGTTACGGGTGGCGCAGCGCACCGTGGAACCGCTGGGGCCAGAGGTGCGATTTCTGAAAGACCCGGCCGGGCACGTGCGGCTTCAGTTCGAGCTGGAGGAAGCGCCGCTGGCCGGGCTCCCGGCGGGGGCGGAACCGCTGGCCGTGAAGGTAGAAAGCGTGGCCCTGACCTGGCAGGAAGGCGGGCAGGCGCGCACCCGACCGCTGGACAGCCCCACACTGGTCGGCACCGACGACCCGCAGAACCCGGCCACGCCCAATTTCCGCCTGCGCGTGGGCGTAGAACTGACCCCGGAGGAAGTGGACCCGATGTACCGCGCCCTGAGTCAGCTGGGTGCGGGTGCAGCGGTCACCGTGAATTTCTCGTATGGCTACTGGCTGGACGAAACCGTCGTGGTGGATGACCCGCCCCGCCGCCCGCCGATCATCCGCGACCACCGGATTGTGGCGGACGGGGTCGGGTCGCTGGGCGTAAGGGGGTCCCTGCTGCGGAGCGCCGCCCTGATTCGGCCCCTCCAGGTGCGCCCGGAGGGACCACCGACGCCGCCTGAGCCCGTGAACCTGACCGTTCCGCTGATCAACCTGACCCCCGTGGCCCCCGCCCCGCGCCTGAAACTGGACCGCCTGATCGCTGATGTCCGCTTCAATCCGGACCTCATCAAAACCGTGCTGAACAGGCAGCGCCAGCGGCAGACGCAGAGTAACTTCCGGCAGGTCACCCTGACCCGCACGGTGCCCTTTTTCTTCGACCCGGCGCTGGAACACAACCGGCCGGTCTTCAGCGCAGTGGTGGGGGACGCCTCGTTGGGTGCGGCGTGGCAGAACATCGGCTTTGGGCTGGTGCGGGCCGCCAGTTTTCCCAACACGGTCTACCGCCTGCCCGACGAGATCCGGCTGGCCTACAACCCAGACCTAGCCGCCCCCCACGTCATTCCCGCACTGTACCGCGACGCCGAAGACGAAATTCGCGTGCGGGTGCTGCTGCGGGCCGCCCCCTGGTACGACCCGGCCAGTCTGGTCAAGCTGCGCGACACCCTGCGAAAAACCAGCGGTGGGGCCATCTCGTTTGCCACGGTGGTCATGGGCGGCTACGAGAAAGCCGTGCTGAGATTGGGCGGCGCCTTTCCCGATCAGGTCCGCGCCCTGGGTGGCGCGCAGGACATCGAAATTGGGCTGGAAGGCAGCTTTGAGATCGTGGTGGACCTGTCACTGGAGTTCTACCGCCTGCTGGCGCAGCTGCTGGTGGGACCCATCGGCCTGACCGGGCAGGTGGACGTGACCCTGAACATGGCCGCGCCAGGTGACTCGACCCCGCAGCCGCAGGTCTTTCACGTGCCGCTGCGCCTGAATCTGGCCGATGTGGCGAGCCTCCCCCTGACCGTCACGTTGCCGGAAGGCGACACGGCCGATCTGCTCTCGCCAGGACAGGTCGTCATCAGCAGTGGCGCGGGCGTGGACACCCGCGTGGGCGGCTGCGCGGCGCGGCTGCTGCAATACGACGAGAACTCGGTGACGCCGCTGGAAGTCTTCGCGGCCCAGGTGGACGGCGTCGCCTTTCCGCTGACCCTGCCCGCCACCGGCGGCGTGACGCTGAACGTGAAACCCACGGCTGACCTGGGGAGCGAACTCTGGAACGCCATTCAGGTCGAATTGACCGGGCACGAACTGGTCACCCCCGCCGCGCAGGTGCTGGAGCACATTCACGAGGTCGCCCCCAGCGGCTCGATCAGCTGGCGGCTTCAGGTGGAGTGCCCCCTGCTGACCCGCACGCCGCTGCCCGACGCCTACCAGACCCTCTACCGCGTCGAGGTGCAGATTCACAGCGCCGGGTTTGCCGACCAGCAGGTGATCCTGAGCCCCTCGGCGGCGCAGGCCACCGTCAGCATGAACCAGACCCTGCGCGACATCGTGGGGAGCGCGGGCGGCGACATCAACCGCTTCGGGTACCGGGTGCGCAACATCTATTTCGACCATCAGGGGCAGTGGAGCGAGCCCAAAGACGGGGAAGGCTCCAACCTCTTCGTGTTCCCGAACGCGACCACCAATGATTAGCTCCGCGCCAGGAGTGGAGCTGCGCGTTCAAGCGCTGGAACGGGGCCTAACCTCCCTGCTCCGCGCCCAGCACCCGGCGGGCAGCTGGACCGACTTCTGGCTGCCCGTGGGCACCTCAGACGCCTGGGTGACGGCGTATGTGGGCCTGGCGCTCCACGCGGTGTCGGTCTGCCCCTGGCTGCCCAAAGAGCCGAGACACAGGGCCCGGACTGCGGCGCAGCACGCCGCCCAGTGGCTGCTGGCCCACGAACACCCGCGCGGCGGTTGGGGTTACAACGCCGCTGTCAGTGCCGATGCAGACAGCACCGCGCACGCCCTATCGCTGCTAGCGCGGCTGGGTCAACCCATTCCAGCAGGAGCCCTGGCCGTTCTGCGCGCCCACGAGGTGGCCGGGGAGGGGTTCCGCACCTACCTCTGGCCAAACCCAGCGCACGCCTGGACGCGGCCGTCACCAGATGTCACCGCCGCCGCCCTGCGCGCGCTGCATGACCTGGGCGACCTGTCCACTGCCGGGCTGCACGGAGCCTGGACCGCTACGCTAGCGCCCCAGCAAACCCCGGAAGGGCTATGGACGGGATTCTGGTGGACAGGCCCCGCCTACCCCACGGGCCTGACACTGGAGGTCTGGGCGGCCTCCGGGCGACCCACTCGGCCAGAGCCGCCCACCCTTTCCCAAACGGGGCACGCCTTTGACCTGGCCTGGCAGCTCCGTGCCCAGCAGGCGCTGGGCCAGCCGCAGGCCGCCCACACCACCGCGCACCTGCTGAGCCGGCAAACCAGTGACGGCGCCTGGCCGGGCGCCCCCATCCTGCGTGTGCCGCCCGCGCACCCGGCCAGCATCGGCGTCACGCTGACAGCGCGCGACGACCGACGCGTCTTTACCACCGCGAGCGTCTTGCGGGCGCTGGCCCTGGACGACCCGGACAGCGGGGAGGGCAGTCGCCCACGCCGCAGCCGCATAACGGCAGCGCCACCCCATCCCCTGCACGACGTGGTGACCCGCGCGGCGCTGGCTGCCGGCCTGACGCAGCCGCAGGCCCAGGACGCCCAGACCCTCTGTGCCTACCTGACCCGGCTGAGCCTGCACCCTCCGGGCCTGTGGCCCTCGCGGCAGCTCACGGCGCTGTCTGGGGGGCTGCCGCTGGAGTTCTCCTGCGTCACCGGCCCTCAGGTGCCAGCGGCGCTGCGGTACGCCGCAGAGGTCGGTGACCCCTTTCTGCCGCCGCCCGCCCGGACCCAGAGCGGGCTGCGCGTTCTGGAAGACGTGGCCGCTCACCTGGGCTTTCAGGCAGGCTGGGCGCGCCTCTGGCCAGCCCTGCGGATCCTGACCGACCCCATGAACGCTGCGCCGGATGGAACGCGCTTCACCGTCTGGGGCGGCGTGAATCAGGTGCTGTCGTCGGCCGAGACTGTGCAGGCGCCGGCCCTGAAAATCTACCTGAATACCCTGCACCGGGCCCTGGGCGGGGGCCGAGCAAGAATTGACGCCGCGCTGGACGCTGCGGGCTTTGCAGTCTCTGACCGCCTGCGGCGCATGCTGGACCTGCTTGGCCAGGCTGGCTTTCCCCAGGAGGTGGGGTTTGCCCTGGCAGGGCAGGGTCAGGTGGCCTGCAAGCTGTATTACGAACTGCACGGCTGGCGGCCCGCCCTAATCGAGACCCTGTTGTCTCTGACGGACCTGCCCGCTAGACCAGAGGTCTTGAAACTGGAAATTCCGGGGCTGATCCGGGCGGGGCTGGCCCGGAAGAGCCGCTCTGGCATCGGGCTGCGTATAGATCCAGTCACCGGAGACGTGCGTGAACTGATGGTGGCCTGCGCGTTTCCCACCCCACTGCTGCCGCTTCATGAAACGGTCCGGCGGGTGGAAACCTGGCTCAAGTCGCAGGGGGATGACCCCGCCGCGTACCGGGCGCTGATCCAGACGCTGCTCAGCACCTGGCCAGACCAGCACCTGCCGACGCCCGCCATGCACAGTCTCTTCACGCAGACTGCGACCCACAAAGGCCGCCACACCGCCCTTTACTTGCGGCCCTTTCTTCAGGGTTATGCGGATTCGGCACCGATCTGAAAGAGAGTGACCCTCAACTCGGCTTTCTACTCGGTGGCAATCGTCTTCTCGGAAAGAGCAGCAGGCATGAGATGAAGAGACAACCCTGGCCATTCTCAAGGCACACAGCATCAAGCGTTCAGGCAGGACGCAAGAAGGCAGTGTTACAGACCGCCGAAGACCAGTAGTCAGGCCGCAACCAACACGCTCTGACTTGCGGCCCATAGCTTGGATCATCACTTTGTCACCTGTTCCTGAAGCAGGAACGGGGCTAAGCTTTCTTACTCTCAATTTTCCGTACAATAGAAATCAAGTTCGTCAGTTGAAAATTATAGTTCTTTTCCAGCCATTCAGGAGTGCCCGATGACCCAGACCTTGCCGCCCGGCCTGACTATGACCGCCCCTGTGAGGGACGCCCAGCGTGACCTGTTGACCCCTGAAGCACTAGCTTTTGTGGCCGAGTTGCACCGCCGCTTTGAGGGACGGCGGCGCGCCCTGATGGCCGAGCGCGAGGCGCGGCAGGTACGACTGGACGCCGGCGAACTGCCTGACTTTCTACCCGAGACGGCATCCATCCGGGCAGGCGACTGGCGCATTGCGCCGCTGCCCGCTGACCTGCATGACCGCCGCGTGGAAATCACGGGGCCAGTGGACCGCAAAATGATTATCAATGCGCTGAACAGCGGCGCGCGCATGTTCATGGCCGATTTCGAGGACGCCAGCAGCCCCACCTGGGACAACGTGGTCAGCGGGCAGGTCAACCTGCGCGACGCCGTGCGGCACACCATCAGTCTGGACACCGGCGGCAAAAGCTACCGCCTGAATGACCGCACGGCCGTTCTGCTCGTGCGCCCGCGCGGCTGGCATCTGCCGGAAAAGCATGTGCAGGTGGACGGAGAGACCCTATACGGGGCCTTCTTCGATTTCGGGCTGTACTTCTGGCACAACGCGCGGGAACTGCTGGCGCGCGGCAGTGGACCGTACTTCTACCTCCCCAAGCTGGAATCCCACCACGAGGCGCGGCTGTGGAACGACGTGTTCCTGTACGCACAGGAGGCGCTGGGGCTGCCGCGCGGCACCATCAAGGCTACTGTCCTGATCGAGACCATTTTGGCGGCCTTCGAGATGGACGAGATCCTGTATGAGCTGCGCGAGCATTCGGCGGGCCTGAACTGCGGGCGCTGGGATTACATCTTTAGCTACATCAAGAAGCTGCGCGCGCATGGGGGCCGCCTGCTGCCCGACCGCGCCAAGGTCACGATGGCGGTGCCGATGATGACGGCCTACTCCAAGCTGGCCATTCAGACCTGCCACAAACGCGGCGCCCCGGCTATTGGCGGGATGAGCGCCTTCATCCCGGTCAAGGGCGACGAGGAGAAAAACCGCGCGGCCTTCGAGCAGGTGAGGGTGGACAAGGAGCGCGAGGCCCTGAACGGCCACGACGGCACCTGGGTCGCCCACCCCGGCATGGTGGAACTGGCCACCGAGGTTTTTGACCGCCTGATGCCGGCGCCCAACCAGATTGACAGCGGCAAGCAGCAGGAGCTGAGGGTCACGGCTGCCGACCTCCTGACACCGCCGGACGGCACCGTCACCGAGGCAGGTGTGCGTCTGAACGTGAATGTGGGTGTGCAGTACCTGGCGGCGTGGCTGCGCGGAGCGGGCGCGGTGCCGCTGCACAACCTGATGGAAGACGCCGCCACCGCCGAGATTTCGCGGGCGCAGCTGTGGCAGTGGCGCCACCACGGCGTGACGCTGGACGACGGCCGTCCCCTGACGCCCAAGCTGTTTGACGCCCTGTACGACGACGAGGTGGCGAAGCTGGGCGCCGCCTTTGAAGACGCCGCGCGGCTGTTCCGCACCACGGCCACCCAGTCACCGCTGATGGACTTTCTGACCCTGCCCGGCTACGAGGCGCTGGCCTGAGCGGGGCAGGCGACGGGGCCGCGCGCCCCCGCAGTGGGCGGACACGTGGCGCCGAGGCGCCGGGCAGCGTCCGTACCCTGGAACGGGGCCTGGGCGTGTTGTGGGCGCTGGCTGGCCTGCGTCAGGCGCCCCTCAGCGCGGTGGCGCGCGCTTCTGGCCTGTCGGTCAGCACGGCATACCGCCTCCTTGAAACCTTACGGCAGCAGGGCTTCGTGGACTGGGACGAGGCTTCGGGGCTGTTCCGCATTGGCCTGCGGGCCTTTCAGGTGGGGGCGGCCTTTGACGCCGCGCAGGCCCTGATTGCCGCCGCCGACCCCGAGATGCGCGCCCTGGTGGCCGAGCTGGGCGAGAGCGCCAACCTGGCGGTGCTGCGCCCTTCCGGGGGGGGCGGCTGGACGGCCGCTTACGTGCATCAGGTGGAGGGACCGCAACTGGTCCGGATGTTCACACAGCCCGGCGCGGGGGCGCCGCTCCACGCGTCCGGAGTGGGCAAGGTGCTCCTGGCCAGCCGTTCCGATGAGGAAGCGCGCCTGGCCCTGGCCCAGACTGCACTGACCGCTTTCACACCCCACACCTTCACCAGCCCAGACGCGGTGCTGGCCTCCCTGACGGCGGTGCGCGCCGACGGCTACGCCCTGGACGACCAGGAACGTGAACTGGGCGTGCGCTGCGTGGCGGTGCCGGTACGCGGCGCTGGGGCCCAGGTGACGGCGGCCCTGAGTGTCTCGGCCCCGACCTCGCGCCTGACGCCAGGCGAGGTGCCGCGCTTTCTGGCGGCGGCGCACGCGGCGGCTACGCGCATCTCGGCGCGGCTGGGCGGCGCGGGGTAGGCGCAGCCGGGCCGCCACATATTCAGTTGAAGGATTTGCTGTCGCCCCACAGTGCGGCGGAAGGCCGCTGTATGCTGCGGCGCATGAACAGAAGGAGGCGGCCCTGAGCGGCCTGCTGCCAGGGGCGGCGCGAACGCTGGCCGCGCGGCTGCACGCTGAACTGGCGGGCCGCTGGGCGGGGCTGGACGAAGGAGAAGTCTTGGCACCCGCCCCTCCTGACTACCACGCGGCCCCCATACCACCTGACCTGCACCCTGGCCGCGCCGAACTTATCGTGGAGGCCAGTGACCTCGGCGCGCTACACGCGGCCCTGGCGGCCGGAGCCGACGCCGTGGTGCTGGACTTCGACGACACTTTCTCGCCCACCCGCGCGAACGTGGCAGCGGCGTATAGCGCCCTGCCAGCAGCACTGGCGGCTCCCGTGCCGCTGCTGGCGCGGCCCCGCGCCCTGTACGCCTGCGAACCGGCCCTTACCTGGAACGGCCAGCCAGCGCGAGCGGCGCTGTGTGACCTGGCCGCCCTGCTGACCGCGCACCCCGGCCGGGCACCGCACCTGTACCTGCCCAAGCTGGAAACGGTCGCCCAGGCCGAAGTCTGGGCCGACGCCCTGCGCCTCTGCGAAACGCACCTGGCCCTGAAGCCCGGCACCCTGCGGGTCTGCCTGCAAATTGAAACCTGGCCGGGGCTGCTGGGTGCCGACGCCTTGCTGCACACCCTGCGCACTTGGGCCTATGGGCTAAACGCGGGGCGCTGGGACTATGTGTTCAGCCTGGTCAAGCATGTCGGGGCAGGCCGCGCTGGCCCTTTGCCCGCGCGCGCCCGGCTGGGCATGGACGCAGACGCCCTAGAAGCTTATGCGCAGGGGTTGGCCGAAGTCTGTCGGCGGCGCGGGGCGCAGGCGGTGGGCGGCACCGCTGCGCTGGCGCCCGATCCAGCCGACCCGGCGGCACCGGCCCTGAGCGCGGTGCGCGCGGACAAGGCCCGTGAAGCCCGCCAGGGGTTCGTGGCCGCCTGGGCGGGCCTGCCCGAACTTCTGAGCGCCGTGCGTGAGGGACTGGCTCAGCCCGCCGAACTGGCTTCTGCCGTACCTGTCACCCCTGAGCGCCTGTTAACTCTCCCCGACCCTGGCCCCCTGCCGCTGAGCGAGGTGCAGGACACCGCTGGCCTGGCGCTGGACGTGTTCCGGGCCTGGTTTGAGGGACGTGGAGTGGTGCTCCGGCACGGGCGCCTTGAAGACACCGCCACCGCCGAACTGGCCCGCGCCCTGCTGTGGCAGTGGGTGCGGGCCCAGGCGCCGTTAGCAGACGGCGCTCGCCTCAGGCCCGAGACCTATCTGGCCCTGCGCCGCCGCCTCTGCCCAGACACCGCGCCAGAAGCCCGGCTGCTGGACCACCTTGTTCTCTCCCCCACTGCGCCCGCGTACTTTCCGCAGGAGGCGCAGCGCCTGGGATTGACGCCCCACCCACCGGAGGAAGCCCTTGACCGCTGACCTGACTGCCCTGGCCCGCCGCGCCCTCCTGGCCTGCGCCGACCTGGCGCGCTTTACCGAGACGCCAGGTGAGATTACGCGCACCTTCCTGTGCCCCCCAAGCCGCGACGTGACCGCGTACCTGACCGCCTGGGCGCAGGCCTTGGGCCTGAGTGTGCGCGGCGACGCCGCTGGCAACCTGCGGGCCCGGCGCGAGGGGCCAGGCCCTGACGCCCCCACCCTCTACCTGGGCTCGCATGTGGACACGGTGCCCAATGCGGGGGCTTACGACGGCGTACTGGGCGTGACGCTGGCCTTCGCTGTCGCCGAGGCGCTGCGGGACGCGCCGCTGCCCTTTGCGCTCGAACTGCTGGCCTTCAGCGAGGAGGAAGGGGTGCGCTACGGTGTGCCGTTCATTGGCAGCCGGGCGCTGGTGGGCACCCTGGACGAGTTGCTGCCCCTCGTGGACGCCCAGGGGATCAGCGTGGCCGAAGCCCTGAGCACCTACGGCCTGGACCTTACCCAGTTGCCTGAGGCCGCCGTCACGGGCCAGAGTCTGGGGTTTCTGGAATTCCATATCGAGCAGGGGCCGGTGCTACAGGCGGCCGGGGCCAGTCTGGGCATCGTCACAGCCATTGCGGGGCAGAGTCGACTGCTGCTGGAGTGGACCGGGCAGGCAGCCCACGCCGGCACCACCCCCATGCCGCACCGCCGCGACGCGCTGGCCGCCGCCGCGCGGTTTGTGGTCGCCGCCGAGGACCGGGCGCGCACCACGCCGGGGCTGGTGGCCACGGTGGGAATGCTGAGCGCCCAGCCTGGGGCCATCAACGTGATTCCGGGTTCGGCGCAGGCCACCCTCGACATCCGCCACGAACGCGACGAGGTGCGCCAGGCAGCCCTGACGGCCCTGCTGGCCGACGCCCACTGCTTGGCCAGAGAACGCGGCGTGACTCTGACCGTCACCGAGAAGATGACCCAGCCGGCGGTGCCCATGGACGGGGAGCTTCAGACCCGGCTGCGCCGCGCGGCGGCTGAGGAGGGGCTGAGCGTTCCTGATCTGCCCAGCGGCGCGGGCCACGACGCCATGATCCTGGCGGGGCGAATGCCGGCCGCCATGTTGTTTCTGCGCTCACCAAACGCCCTGAGCCACCACCCCGACGAAACCGTGATGCCAGAGGACGTAGAAGCCGCCCTGCGGGTGGGCGTGCGCTTTGTGCAGGGGCTGGCTGCTGACACTGGGGGCCAGCCATGACGCTGGACCTGCTGCTGCGCGGCGGCACGCTGGTCACGCCCGCTGGCCCGCTGCGCGCCGACCTGGGCGTGGAGGGCGGCCAGATTGTCACCCTGGCGCTGGAGATTTACGCCCCCGCCCATCAGGAGATTAATGCGGCGGGGCTCCATATCTTTCCTGGCGTGGTGGACGCCCATGTCCATCTGAACGAGCCGGGCCGCACCCACTGGGAAGGCTTCGACACAGGCACCAGGGCGCTGGCCGCTGGCGGCGCGACCAGCCTGCTGGACATGCCCCTTAATTCCAGTCCGCCTGTTCTGAACCGCGCCGCCTTTGAGGCCAAGCGGGCGGCAGGACAGGCCCGCTCGCGCCTGGATTTTGGGCTGTGGGGCGGCCTGACCCCGCTGAATCTGGACGATCTGGACGAGTTGGCGGCCTGCGGCGTGGTCGGGTTCAAGGCGTTTATGAGTCACAGCGGCCTGGACGAGTTCCCGGCGGCCGACGACGCCACCCTGTACGCCGGCATGCAGGCTGCGCGCCGGCTGGGCCGCGTGGTGGCCACCCACGCCGAGAGCGACGCCTTTACCCGTTCGCTGACCCAGGCCGCGCGGCAGGCCGGCGGGCAGGGGGTGCGCGACTACCTCGCCTCTCGCCCCCCCATCACGGAGGCCGAGGCCGTGTCGCGCGCGCTGCTGTACGCCGAGGACACGGGGGCGGCGCTGCACCTCGTTCACCTGTCGACCGCGCGGGCCGTGGTGCTGGCCGCGGAGGCGCGCGCGCGCGGCGTGGACGTGACCGCCGAGACCTGCCCCCACTACCTGCACTTCACGGCCGAGGACGCCGAGCGCGCCGGGCCGCTACTCAAGTGTGCCCCACCCCTGCGTGACGCGGCCACCCGCGAAGCGCTGTGGACCGCACTCAAAGCCGGGCAGATAGACACGGTGGGCTCAGACCACTCGCCCGCCCCATCCGAACTGAAGACCGGGGATGATTTTTTTGCGCTGTGGGGAGGCATCAGCGGCGCGCAGTCCACGCTGAATGTGCTGCTGAACGGTCACTGGACGCGCGGCGTGCCGCTGGAACTGATTGCGGCAGTGACGGCCCTGAATCCGGCGCGGCGTTTTGGCCTGCGGGGCAAGGGCGCGCTGACCGTGGGCGCCGACGCCGATTTTGCCCTGGTGCAGCTGGACGAAGACTTCTCTCTGACCGAACTGCACGACCGCCATCAGGCCAACCCATACCGGGGAGAGGCCTTCCGGGGGCGCGTTCACGCCACCTATCTGCGTGGGCAGCCGGTGTACCGCTGGACGGCGAGCGGCGCGCACTTTGACGGTGAGGTGCGCGGGCGCCTGCTCACCCCCACTGGAGACGTATGAGAAGGATTCCATCTGTTTCGTTTACAAATCGGGAGAGAACCGATTGGCCAACTCCACGCCCGGAACCCGCTTTGCTCCTTCCTCCCTCTGGTCGGATTTCATCGTTTTTGCAAACGGTTCAATCAGAGTCGGTATGACACGACATCTATCTGGTGCGTGCAGCGCCCAGACATTTAGGGGGCAATCCGCCTCACGCCCAACAGTTGTTGCCCTCTGGCGTCACGGCTGCTCTGAACTGATTCTCGTGGAGACCATATGAAGCACCTGGGCGTCACCCGTTCCGCTTTGCAGCCCTCTCACGCGGTCCTGACCCCCGAGACCTTTGTGCGCACCGCCCTGGCTGAGTGGCCCGGCAGCGCGGTGGTGCTGCACATCGCGCCGGTCATAGGCCTGGGGGCACGCTTCGTGCAGTTCACGGCCGAGATGCCAGCCGGGGCGACCGCACAGGCATCGGCACACGGCCATCAGCGCTTTGCCTTTGTCCTGAGTGGGACGGTGGACGCGACAGTGGACGGCGAAACCCGGACCCTGCACGAAGCTGACTATCTGTTTGTACCGGCGGGCACCCCTCATACCCTGACAGCCCTGGAGGCGGCCCGCGTGGCCGTCTATGAAAAACCGTATGAGACGGCGGCCAGTCCCCCTGGGCCTGGGGTCTGCTGGGGCAACGAGCGCGATACTCCCGGCACGCCCTTTGAAGGCGACGAGCGCCTGCTGGCCCGCAAACTGCTGCCGGACGACCCGCGCTTTGACTTCATGGTCAGCACCATGAGCTTTGCGCCCGGCGCCACGCTGCCTTACACCGAGATTCATTACATGGAACACGGCCTGCTGATGCTGGCTGGTGAAGGCCTGTATAAGTTGCAAGACACCTACTACCCCGTGGTCACGGGTGACGTGATCTGGATGGGCGCCCACTGCCCGCAGTGGTACGGGGCGCTGGGCCGCGACTGGACCAAATACCTGCTGTACAAGGACATGAACCGCCATCCACTGAGCCCAGTGCCGAGATAGAGCGGCCAGCGATTCTGGTGCTTACGAGACGCCGCGCCCGAGTGCCGCCAGAGAACGCCAGGACGACACTGTGGCTGCAGCCAGGCAGGGCAACTCTCGACCAAGCCCCCGAATCCAGACGCCGACTCAGCGGCCTATGCTGGCGTGCAGGACAAACAGGATGGCCACCACAGAACGACCACGCTGCTGAGCGCCCCTGTGCGTTGCCATCAAGGAACGCTTGCAGGCCGGCTGTAACATCACCCGTTTTGGACCCAGTCGAGAGGACAGCCCCTCTCTGCACGCTGGTTCCCACGCCACCACCTGCCAAACCGTGTAGACTCGCCGCAGTCACCAGGGGTGCCGTTCTCATCAGAACGGCTGAGAGGGCCGCAGCGGCCTAACCCTAGGAACCTGATCTGGTTCACACCAGCGGAGGGAGCGTGACGGGTGCCAGGCCGCAGTTGTGGTTTTGCCCCCCTCCGAACGCGTGAGGGGGGCGTTGTCGTTTTGTAGACCCAAAGCACTTCATGTTACCCGCGTCAGCGGGTTAACGCAGGCGGCTTGATGCCAGCCTCATCCCTAACCGTTCGCCCACAGGCGCCCGGCGGCGCTTTCTTATTGCCGCCTTCCCCGGAGTACTCAATGACAACCACCCTGCGGCCCGACCTCACCCCACCTCCCCTGGCCCTGGACCCCGACCTGACCACGCCCTTTCCCAGCAGCGAAAAGGTATATCTGCGCGGTCATCTGCACCCCGACGTGCGCGTGCCAGCGCGGCGGATTCATCAGTCGCCCACCCTGGAACGGGTCGGCGCACTGACCCGCACGCGGCCCAATCCACCGCTGCTGGTGCCCGATACCAGCGGCCCTTACACCGACGCCGCTGCCACGGTGGACCTGCGCGCTGGCCTGACCCACGCGCGCCCCTGGCTGGCCCATGACCCGCGTCTGGCAGCACAACCTGGCCGCTCTCATCCCGACCTGGACCGCAGCGGTCCTCTTCCCTTTCCGGCAGTGCCGGCCCCCCGGCGGGCGCGGCCAGGCGAGGCCATCACCCAGCTTCAGGCGGCGCGCCGGGGCGAAATTACCCCAGAAATGGAATTTGTGGCCCTGCGCGAGAACCTGCGGCAAGACGAAGGCTTTGACCTGACCCACCAGCATCCAGGCGAGGCGTTTGGAGCCGGGATTCCGCGCGAGATCACCCCGGAATTCGTGCGCTCGGAGGTGGCGCGGGGCCGGGCAGTGATTCCTGCCAACATCAACCACCCCGAACTGGAACCCACCATCATCGGCCGCAACTTCCGGGTCAAGGTGAACGCCAACCTGGGCACCAGCATCGTCACCAGTTCTATAGAGGAAGAGGTGGGCAAGATGATCTGGGCCACCCGCTGGGGCGCCGACACGGTGATGGACCTCTCGACTGGCCGCCACATCCACCCCACCCGCGAGTGGATTTTGCGCAGCAGCGCCGTGCCAGTGGGCACCGTGCCCATCTATCAGGCGCTTGAGAAGGTGGGCGGCGTGGCTGAGGAACTGACCTGGGACCTTTACCGCGACACTCTAATAGAGCAGGCCGAGCAGGGCGTGGATTACATGACTGTTCATGCCGGCGTGCGGCTGGCGCACCTGCCGCTGACCGCGCGCCGCCGCACCGGGATCGTCTCGCGCGGGGGCAGCATCCTGGCCAAATGGTGTCTGGCCCATCACCAGGAAAACTTCCTGTACACCCATTTTGCCGAGATGTGCGAGCTGCTGGCCGCCTACGACATCACCTTCAGTCTGGGCGACGGCCTGCGTCCCGGCAGTGTGGAAGACGCCAACGACGCCGCGCAGTTTGCCGAACTGGACACGCTGGGCGAGCTGACACAGGTGGCCTGGAAACGTGGTGTGCAGACCATGATTGAGGGGCCGGGCCACGTCCCCATGCAGCTGATTCGGGAAAACATGACCCGCCAGTTGGAGGTCTGCCACGAGGCCCCCTTCTATACCCTGGGGCCGCTGACCACCGATATCGCGCCGGGCTACGACCACATCACCTCGGCCATCGGCGCGGCGCAGATCGCGTGGTACGGCACCGCCATGTTGTGCTATGTCACCCCAAAAGAACATCTGGGGCTGCCGGACCGCCAGGACGTGCGCGACGGGGTCATCGCCTACCGCATCGCCGCGCACGCCGCCGACCTCGCCAAAGGCCACCCCGGCGCCCAGGCCCGCGACAACGCCCTGAGCAAGGCCCGCTTTGAGTTCCGCTGGGAAGACCAGTTTGCCCTGGGCCTGGACCCGCAGAAGGCCCGCGCGCTGCACGACGAAACGCTGCCCGCCGACGCGGCCAAAACGGCCCACTTCTGCTCCATGTGCGGGCCACAGTTCTGCTCCATGAAGCTCAGTCACGACCTGCGCGCCCCGGAGGTGCTGGCAGGCCTGGAAGCCAAAGCCCAGGAATTCCGGGCGCGCGGCAGCAAGTTGTATGTGGAGGTGGGCGCCGATGACTGAACCACAGAGGAGAGACCGGAACGCAGGGGCACTGGGGCAGCAGGAACCGAAAGAATTGGCGGCCGGCACGGGCTCAAACCTTCGGCCCCCAGAACCCTGGACCGGTCCCCTGGGCCGCCTCTACCTGGTGGCCACGCCGCGCCCCGACCAGCCCGAGGCCGAGTTTCTGGCGCGGGTGGCCGCCGCGCTGGACGGCGGGGTGGAGATCCTGCAACTGCGCTGCAAGGACTGGGAGGCCCGGCCCTATATGGCCCTGGGCGCCCGGCTGGCCGACCAGGCGCAGGCGCGCGGCGTGCCGCTGTTTATCAATGACCGGGTGGATGTGGCGGTGGCCTGCGGCGCCGACGGCGTGCATCTGGGCCAGGGCGACTTGCCCCCCGCCTGGGCACATGGGCTGGCGCCGGGGCTGCTGGTCGGCCTGAGCACCCACACGGCCGCGCAGGCTGGGCGGGCCCTGACCCAGGCGCCCGCCTATATTGCGGCCGGGCCGGTGTACGCCACACCCACCAAGCCGGGACGCGCGGCGGCCGGCCTGGCGTACCTGCGGCAGGTGGCGGCGCTGCGGCCCCAGGTGCCCTGGTACGCCATCGGGGGCATTGACGCCTGTACCCTGCCCGGCGTGCTGGCGGCCGGGGCCCGCCGGGTGGCCGTGGTGCGCGCGGTGCTGGACGCCCCTGACCCCGCCCAGGCGGCGGCCGACCTGCGCGCGGCCCTGCGGCGCCCGGCGGTGACCCCATGCGGGTAAACGGCGACCCCTATCCCCTGACCCCTGGCCTGAGTCTGCCCGCGCTGCTGCATGCCCTGAACATTGACCCGGCGCGCGTGGCGGTGGCCGTCAACGACGACTTTTACCCCGGTGCCCGGATTCCAGACCGCGCCCTGCACGAAGGGGATGTCGTCGAGATTGTCCGCATCCTGGGTGGCGGCTGATGTCACCGGACATCTTGAGGCTGGGTGGCCGCACCTTTACCTCGCGCCTGATGCTGGGCACTGGGAAATTCACAGACTTTGAGGTGATGCGCGGCGCCCTGGAGGCCAGCGGCACCCAGATTGTCACGGTGGCCATTCGGCGGGTCGAACTGCGGGCCCCCGGCCACGACGGCCTGCTGGACGCGCTGAACTGGGACCACCTGCAACTGCTGCCCAACACGGCGGGCTGCCGCACCGCTGCCGAGGCCGTGCGGGTGGCCCGCCTGGCCCGCGCCGCCACCGGGACACCCTGGGTGAAGTTGGAGGTTATCCCTGACGCCCGCTGGCTGCTGCCGGACCCGGTAGCCACCCTGCGCGCCGCCGAGGAACTGGCGGCTGACGGGTTCGTGGTGCTGCCCTACGTGCAGCCTGACGCTGTCCTAGCGCGCGCCCTGGAAGCGGCGGGCTGCGCGGCGGTGATGCCCCTGGCCAGTCCGATTGGCACAGGACGGGGCCTGCGCACCCCGGACCTGCTGACGACTGTGCTGGACGGCGCCGGCGTGCCCGTGGTGGTGGACGCTGGCCTGGGCGTACCCAGCGACGCCGCACAGGCACTGGAACTGGGGGCCGACGCGGTGCTGGTCAATACCGCTATCGCCGAAGCCCGCGACCCGGTGGCCATGGCCCACGCTTTTGCGCTGGGGGTGCAGGCCGGGCGCGCGGCGTTTCTGGCCGGACGCATGGCGCCGCGCGCCCACGCCAGCCCCAGCAGTCCGGTGCAGGGCGTGCCCCGCCTGCCCGACCCGGAGGTGCCGCTCTGATGCCCGCAGCTTCTTCTGCGTCCGGCACGCGAACAGGGCCGCCCGAGGTCATCGTGGTGGGCGGCGGGCTGATAGGCGCGCTGGTCGCCTTTACGCTGCGTCAGGCCGGGGCCGACGTGCTGGTGCTGGATGCCGGGCGACCGGGGGCGGCGTGGCGCGCGGCGGCCGGGCTGCTGACCCCAGACGGTGAGGGCCTGCGGCAGAGTCCTCTCTGGACCGGCGCCCAGGAAAGTCTGCGGCGCTGGCCCCGCCTGGCGCAGCGCCTCGAAGCAGTCAGTGGCCAGCCGGTCTTTTTTCGTGAAGGGGTGAGACGCCTCCAGACAGAAGGGCCGGCCCAGGTCACCCCCGGCGAAGGCTCCTTGCACCCACCGTCGGTGGTCGGCGCGGCCCGCTGCCACGTGCCGGTGCTTCCGGCGCGCGTGCTGGCGCTGACGCCAGGGCCACGTGGAGTGGGGGTCGTGACCGACCAGGGCCACTGGACTGCGCCGACTGTGGTGCTGGCCGCCGGAGTCTGGAGCGCCGCCTTCGGGGTGAGGGTGCGGGCGGTGCAGGGACAGGCGCTGCGGCTGGCTTCTGCGCTGAACTGCGGGGCAGTGTACGGCCCGCCCGCACGCGGATTTGCCCGCTACGCCCTGACCCGCCCGGACGGGGTCTATGTGGGCGCGACCTCCCGCGCGTCGTGGCGCGTTACCCCGGACGAGCACGCCGCCCGCTGGCTGCGCGGGGTGGCCCGCCAACTGGTGCCGGGCGCCGCCACAGGCCGCGCCACGGCCCTGGTGGGCCTGCGGCCTGTCACCGCCAGCGGGCAGCCGCTGGTCGGGCCGCATCCAACGTTGCCGGGCGTGGTGGTGGCTACAGGGCACGGGCGGCACGGCGCCCTGCTGGCCCCGGTTACCGCCCAGCAGGTGCTGACGTTGGTGCAGGCGGGGGTGCGCGCATGACGGTGCCGGTAGCCCTGACCATCGCCGGGTCCGATTCGGGGGGCGGCGCCGGGATTCAGGCTGACCTGAAGACCTTCGAGGCCTACGGGGTGTACGGCACCAGCGTGCTGACCCTGATCACTGCCCAGAACACCTGCGGGGTGCGCGGCGCGTGGCCGCTGCCGCCCGAGCAGGTGGTGGCCCAGCTGGAAGCGGTGCTGAATGACTTTCCGGTGGCGGCGGTCAAGACAGGCGCACTGGGCAGCGCCGCCACCGTCAGCGCGGTTGCTGGCGTCCTGAGGAACCGCGACTTGCCCCTGGTCGTGGACCCGGTGATGCTGGCCAAAAGCGGCGACCCGCTGCTGGCGCCGGGCGCACTGGAGGCCCTGCTGCGCGACCTGCTGCCCCTGGCCACTCTGGTGACACCCAACGCGCCGGAATGGACGGCACTGCGGGCGGCGGGCGCCCCCGAGACCCTGCCCCTGCTGCTCAAGGGCGGGCACGCGCCGGGCGAGACCGTGGTGGACACCCTGCATGTGGACGGCCAGCACCTGACCTTCCGGGCGCGGCGCCGGCACACCCGGCACACCCACGGCACCGGCTGCACCCTGTCTGCCGCCATCACGGCCGGGCTGGCGCTGGGGCTGCCCCTGCCGGACGCGGCAGCTCAGGCGCACGCCTACCTTCAGGCGGCGCTGCGGGACGCGCCGGGGCTAGGCGCGGGCCACGGCCCGCTCGGGCACCGCCAGGCGTGGGTGATGGTCCTGCCGCCCAGGTCAGACGAAGTCCACCACTGACAGGAAATATTCAACTCCTGCCGCCCCATACTCTGCGGGGCGGCACGATGGTCTTCCCAGGCGTGAGGGGAGGAAGCTGACAATGGCTGTCCATTCCGTCCTGCGGAGAACGTATACCCCGCAGCTCCACTTCTGCTGCTGTCTGTAAAGGTGACTC